>JALOOL010000198.1 GCA_025454425.1 Hydrococcus sp. Prado102
GCGCGTTCGGCACTTACTCTGGTCTTTTCTAGGAGATAGGCTCGGTCGATCCCCAAACCGATTTGTGTTGCTATTTGCGAGACTAGCTCGATTTCGCTTGGTTGCCAATTTCTGGGGGCAGAACACTGATTAATCGCTAATAATCCAGTTAGGACGCGACGACTACCGCGTATGACGGGTACGATTAAATTCGCTTTAATCGCAAATGGTTCTAAAATTTTAATGTGACAATCGGTCAATCCGGCTTCATAAATATTAGATGTGGCTTGAATGCGACCTTGACGATAAGGTTCTACAAATTGGTCTTTAAATCTTTGGTCTGTCAGTACAGCGTTTAAAGCGCGAGGCCACCCATCCGCGACTGATTCGGCAACTATTTTTCCTTCAAAGGTTTCTTCGTCGAAACGATAGAAAAAGGCGCGATCGGCATTTAGATCTAAACGCAGGATTTCTAGAGCAACATCAAAAACATTGGGAACTTGAGGATATTGACTCAGTTCGAGGGTAATTTCTTTGAGGAGTTGTTCGCGAGTGGCTTCTAGGCGCATGGCTTGTACGTTCGCCTCGATTTTTGTTGCCATGCGATCGAGTTCTTGGGAAAGGATGCCGATTTCGTCTTGACTTTTTATGTCTGCTAGACCAGCCACTTTTTCGCCATTAGCTATCTGTCTGGCAAAATCTTGCAAGCGTCGAATCGGTCGAGAGAAGCTTCCTGCCACCCAAATCGCACCTGCACCAGTTATTAATAGGAATACTAATCCAATGCCATAACCCCAAATAAGGATGCTGTTGACATTAGCGTCTAGCGTTTGCGGATCGATCCCGACAAACGCCATTCCCACAGGTTTAGCTTGTTCTGGGTTGAGTTCTTTTTGATGGTCGTAAATGGGGATGTAATAAGTCAGATAAGGCTTACCCAACAGATTTTTTTCCCCAAAATATTCTTTTTGTCGTCCTTCGAGAATGGGTTTAGCGACATCAGGGGGAGCAATCAAACCGAGCGATCGCGTTTTTCCATCTGGATTGGGAATATTGGTGCTAACTTGTACGTCTTTGGCAAATAAACTAACCACCGAGTTGTAATAACTCGCGTAAGTATCGACAAGTAGGTTGTTATGGCTGAGAATCTGCCCGACGATTGTCGCTCCTACTACTTTGCCATTGACTTTGACGGGAGTCACGGCTAAAGTGACTAACTCTTGTTCTGTTTTCTCTTTTTCACCTACCGTCAGACGATCCAATCCCAATCTTTGGATAATTGAACGGTCTACTATTTCTACACCACTCAAGGAACGCTGATTTTTCAAAGCAGCTTGAACGATGGGGATATCCCCTAGATTGATTCCCACCGGACGAGAAACAGGTTCGATTGGCTGGTCTAATTTGCTTAGATCGGAGCCGAGAGGATAGTCTTTTTGTAAATACAGTTCTTGAGCGATCGTTTTCCCTTGAGCGTTAAGAATCGCCCGAAAACTTTTGGCAGAGTCAACCCGAATCTCTTCGACGATAGGTTTGTGAAGAAGGCTTTCCAGTAAGGGACGATTAGCTTGAATTTGTTCGGCATTTTGCAGGTCGATTTTGGTGGCTTCTAATGCCTGGGCTGCTGCATTAGCTTGTCCGACGCATTCATATAACAAGTACAATACATAGTCATTCATGAAGCCCGTTCCTTGAGAACGGAGAGATTCTGCGAGTTGGTTTTCGGCAGAGTCTTGACTGGCTTTAACGATTCCGACAGTTACGCCGATAACTGGCAAAGCAGAGGCGGCAATCAGCAAGATAGCGAGTTTCCATCGAAAGCTGAGGTTTTGCCAGAAGTTAGCTTTGGTTCGTTTTGGTTCGTCTGCTAGCACTTCAGGCGCGATCGCGTTACTTCTCATAACCGACTGCGGCGATGGGGAAGATCCCGCAGTACTGCGACCGTTAAGGCTCTTGGAAATATTGGGTTTAGGTGGGGTCTGAGTCATGGTTAGCGTCCTTCGGAAGACAAGGAAGACAAGGAGGACAAGGGGGACAAGAAAAGTCGGAAGTCGAAAGTCGGAAGTAAAAGAAGGACTTGGGGGACAAGGAAGACAAGGAAGACAAGGAAGACAAGGAAGACAAGGGGGACAAGAAAAGTCGGAAGTCGAAAGTCGGAAGTCGGAAGTAAAAGAAGGACTTGGGGGACAAGGAGGACAAGGGGGACAAGGGAGACGGGGGACTGGAAGAAAAAACTAGTTCAACATCCTTCTGCCCTCTGCCTTCTGCCTTCAAATTAATTAACTTTGAACTTACCGACGCTTTCTTGCAGCGATTGCGCGACTGCTAGGAGTTCTTGGAAGGAGGAAGATACGCCCGTTGCTGAAGATGAGGTTCGATCTGCGATCTCGGCAACATCGTTCATAGTTTGGCTCACTTGTTCTGATACTTCGGTTTGTTCTTCGGTTGCGTCGGCGATCGCTTGAACTAATGCTCCGATCTGTTGGCTGGCCGATGCGATGCGGTTGAGGCTGGTGCGGGTTTCTTCGACTAGTTTTGTCCCCATAACTACCTGCTCGGTTCCTTCTTCCATCGCTGCGACGACCTCGTTAGTTTCTGCTTGAATCTCGGCGACGACTTTTTCGATTTCTGCGGTCGCTTCGGCGGATTGCCGCGCTAGGTTTCGTACTTCATCAGCAACTACCGCGAAGCCTCGTCCTTGCTCTCCTGCGTGTGCTGCTTCAATCGAGGCGTTGAGTGCGAGTAGGTTGGTTTGGTCGGCGAAACTACTAATTAGGTTGACGACTTTGGAAATCTTTTGGGTAGATTCGCCAAGACGCTTGACTTTTTTGGCGGTTTCTGCTACTGTTTGCCGAATTGCCATGATTCCTTCGACGGTGCGGTTCATGGCTGCGTCTCCCTCTTCTACCGTTTGGGCGGCTTGGTCAACTGCTTCTTCGGCTTGTTCTGCACTCATGGCAACGGCGCGAATCGAGTCGGTCATTGCCTGAATTCGGTCGAGGGCAGCGGCAATTTCTCCCGATTGCTGTAGCGCACCTTCGGATAGAGAGGCGATCGAAGCTTCGTTAGTGCTGGTGGTAGTTACTACTTTTTGAGAAGCTGCTTTTACCTGAAAGACGATTTTCCGTAAGTTTTCAATGGTGGAGTTATAAGAGTCTGCGATCGTGCCTATTTCGTCTTCGGTTACGGTAGCGCGAATCGTCAAGTCCCCTTGCGTCAGGGGATCGACTTGCATGAGCAATTCTAGCGCTCGCTGCTGGAGTTTTTCTTTTTCTTTACGTTGGGACACCTCAGCAAGGCGCTGCTTGTCTAATAAGTTGGTACGGTCGATCGCCAAACCTACTTGCGTCGCAATCTGCGCTAGGAAGTTAATTTCGGGTTCTTCCCATTCGCGCGTCCCCGAACATTGGTGCGTTATCAACAAACCGATGAGGTTGCCGCCCGTAATGATGGGCGAAACCAAGCTTGCTCTTACCCCAAAGGGTTCGAGTTGTTTGAGATGGCACTCGGTTAGACCTGCATTGTAGATGTCGGGAGTGGCTTGAATGCGACCGCGCTTGTATTTCTCGACATAAGAGTCAGCGAAGCAGGGATCGAAGATTTCTGCATCCAACGCCACTGGAAAACCTTGTGCTACGGACTCAGCGACAACCGTTCCCTTCCAGTTGGCATCGAATTCGTAAAAGATGACGCGATCGCTCTTAAGTCCATTACGAACTTTATCAAGGGGCAATTGAGCGAGAATTTCTTCTCTAGTATTTCCTTGTGTTAGTTCTAGGGTAATATCTCTGAGAATTCCGGCTCTTTGGGCTTCTTGTTGCTGTTTTTGCAAGAGATTGGCACGTTCGATCGCGCCTCCAACCTGAATGGCGGCTTGAGTAACGAAATCAATTTCGCCCGCCTCCCAGTTACGAGTTCCCGAACATTGGTGAGCGATCAAAAGTCCTAACAAATTTCCCCCTACTACCAGGGGTGCGACGAGGTTAGCTTTGACGCTAAACGGTTCGAGTTGTTTGAGGTGACATTCGGTTAAACCTGCATTATAGATATCGGGAGTGGCTTGGACGCGACCGCGTTGATATTTATCGACATATTTATCAGCAAAGCAGGGATCGGCAATTTGCGCGCCCAGTGCTTTAGGAAAGCCAGGAGCAACCGATTCAGCCATTACCGTACCTTTCCAAGACTCGTCAAACAGATAAACGACGACGCGATCCGATACCAAGGCTTTGCGAATTTCGGTTACTGTCGTGTTGTAAATTGTCTCGACATCGAAAGTCTGAGAAATTTTGACGGTAATATCTTTGAGTAATTGCGCTTGTTCGACCGAAACGGCTTGTTCTTGCACCAAGGTTTCAAGTTGAGCCGCCATGACGTTGATATTGGCTCCCAAGGCAGCTAGTTCGTCTTCTCCTTCGACAGCCAGGCGCGTATCCAATTCGCCGCGTCCAATTTTTTCTACGGCTTCGGCGGCGGCGGAGATAGGTTTAGTTGCGCGATCGGCTAGGAGAAAAGCTACAATCGAGACGGCAGCAGCAGTTCCTAACGTTCCCAAGAAAGTAGTCCAAAAAAGCTGGTTTTTGGCAGCAAAAGCTTCCGAGGTTGGGGTATTTAACAGTATGCGCCAACCAAAATCAGGTAAGTTAGTTTGTTTTTGTAAGTTTGAGTAAGCTACAAGAACGTCGATATTTCTGATGGCATCTTGTAGGATAGCAATATCTGCTTGCTCGGTAATTAGCTTTGTGTCGAATTCAGGATACTCTGCGTTTAGAGACTGACCGATTAATTTTTGGTCGTCTTCTGGAGCCAAGAAAATCTTATTGGATTTATCCACTAGATAAACTTCATTGGCTTCAGTAGCAGTAAAAGGCTTCACCAAGTCTTCTATAACTTCGATCGGAATCAGCGTGCGAATAACCGCAATGGTTTGTCCCGTTTTTGAGTCTTTGACTGGAGCAGCAAAGAACAAGGCATATTTCCCAGTTACTACTGACGGGCGTTGGCTAAAAGCAGGGCGATCTGTTTTAAGAACTTCTATGTAATAATCTACTTTTTTTTCTAGGAAGTTAGTAGGTCTATCGTTTGAACCTGCTTGTACGATGATATTCCCCTTGAGATCGATGACAACAATGCTTTCGTAGACATTGTAAGCTTTTATATATTCGTTTAATCTTGCTTGCTTTTCTTGAAGAGAAGTTGTCGCTCTAAGCTGGGGATCGGTCAGCACCGACAAGCCAGCCATCACTCTAATATCTCCGTAGCGTTCGCTTAAGAAGTTAGTCAAGACTTGGCTCAGAGAAGCCACCTGAGTTTCTTTGTTGGTAAAAACTTGTCGCGATTCTAATTGAGACGCTGTGAAATAACTAATCGCACCGATCGCAATAGTAGGAATAATCCCAATCGCCAGCGCTAGCGCCGTGGCTTTTCTTTTGAGATTCCATTTTTGTCCCCAGGCATTCGACCGTGGCGCAACGTTTGGTTGTTCCCATGACTCAATTTCCGTTTGTAGGTTGAGTGACGAATCTTTGCTTTCTGTGCCTATTTCTGATGCGGTTAACGATAACTGCGTTGGCATATCGTCTGTAAAAGGGGCTTGGTCTTCAAATAAAGCCTCATTATCTTCACTAAGACGATCGGTCAAATTTTTGGGATCGGGTTTTGGTGAAATCTGAGCCATGAAATAAACCTCTTAAATAATTTCAATAGACTTGTGATGCTGTAATTAATTTAGTTACTGAGCCGATCGAACGTTGCAATAATAAACTTTTATTTAATTTAAAATCGGGGCTTTTGCTCCTTTCATTCCTTAGAATGCCCCAATCGACTTCCAAAAGATACACTTCTTGGAAAAAAAATCTTAGCTATCTTTATCTTCATCAAGCCCAAAGCGATTTTTTGAGGTGTAAAAACGCTGAATCTTCGTTTGTATTTTGGATGTTAGGTTTGGTAGGTTGGCGCGATCGCGTAGCGTCTCTGAAAGAGAGTCGCTTTCAATTAGATAAGACGAAAGTACTTGAATAATATCGTTTGGATTAATCTGATAGTTAGGCATCAATTGTTGAAGGTCATTTTCGTCAATACTTGTTCGATATAACCGAGCCAGGCGACGAGATAAGCGTTCTTGCGTTCTTTTAGGGTATATAAATAAGCGTTCTACGGCATTTCATAGGTCATTTAAATTCAACCTACTAATTTTTTCTCAGTTTTTGAGGTCGAATAAGATATCGTTTCTAATAATTTTTTCAACTGCCGAACTTATAAGCGCGATCGTTGTAGTTTATGTTTGGGGCATAGCTGCCATAATCGCTTCTCCATCGAGAGTGACGATAATATCGCCGTCGGGTTTTACCCAAAAACCCCGTAAGAATGGGGCTAATCCTGCTTCTACCGCAGCAGCAGGCGGGGACTGAATGGCTGTTGGGTCGCACCATTCGATATCTTCAACTCTAGAAATAACCAATCCTAGCGTTTGTTTTTTGGCTTCTGAGGAATTTCCCGAAGCCCGTAGCACAAAAGCTTTGTAAACCGAACTTTTGAGAGATTGTTGCGCCCAAGGGGTAAGCCCGAATAGTTGACCGAGATCTACCATCCAGAGAATTTCCCCCCGCCAGTTATATACTCCCATTACCCAAGATGGCATATGGGGAATAGGGATAATCTGACCGAGGGGAATTGTCAGGACTTCTGTCAGTTGAGACACTGGCAACATGACTTTTGTATCGGGTTCTAGGTAAAATCGCAAAAACTGCTCCTCTCGTCCTCGTCCACTTGCTCCTTGGGAAAGCCGCCCAGAGTCTCGTAGGAACGCATCGGACATCATATTTTTTTCTCCTTACGAAATAAAATTTAAAGGTGGAATAGCTTATCGTTCTATCAGTTGCTTGACAGTACGCACAAATTCTGCTTGATCGATAGGTTTGGGAAGATAAGCATCGGCTCCTTGCTTCATTCCCCAAAATTTATCCATTTCGCTGCCTTTGGTCGAACAGATAATAATGGGGATAGTTCTAGTAGATGCTTCGGCTTTGAGTTCGCGGCAAATTTCAAATCCGCTGCGACCGGGTAAGACGACATCTAGAACGATGACATCGGGGCGGGTGCTTTTGACTTTTTCTAGTGCTTCTTCTCCACTAGAAGCGATTAAGACATTAATGCCTTCTTTTTCTAAGCAGCCAGTAATAATTTTTTGTTCGGTTAAAGAATCATCTACAACTAGGGCAGTACCCATTACATTTACCTCAATTAACGCGCAAAAGAACCAGAAAAGAAAAGCGATCGCGGATTATGGCGGTTGTTATTTGGTCGATTCTGAGATATATATTTAGTTTTCCCAGAATTTTTTGGGTGCATAACAATTTTCGATCGAGTTTAAAATTTAGTCTACCGTTAAATTCTTATTTAAGTAGGACTAGGCTGGATTTTCTTGTCTGAGATGCTTGCGAATCGTGCTAACAACAATCTCTGGATCGACGGGCTTGCTGATAAAGTCAGTAGAACCGACCATTTTTGCCCTCACGCGATCGACAAGACCGTCATTGCCTGTCAAGATAACAATGGGCGTGTCTTTAAAAAAAGTCATTTTGCGCAACTGAGCGCAAATCTCATAGCCGTTGGCATTGGGCATAACCAGATCTAAAAAGATCAAATCGGGTTTGCGAGCTAGCAGAATGGCGATCGCCCTGAGTGGATCGTTAATGCCGACAAACTGAAAGTTAGACGCGGTAAGGATTTTTTCCATCGTCTGACACATCAGAGGGCTATCGTCAATGCAAGCGATTAAGGGAATTTTACCGCCCGTTGCTGGGGCTGACGTACCGCCGCCTGGTGCCGGAGGCGCGATCGGCGAAGCAAAATCGGGAACGTTTACCAATTCTACCAGACTCATTTGTATATAAGGCAGCAACGAACTGATTACTGGCAGAACGTGTCGTTTCATGCGAATTGACAAATCGCGCAGGGTTTGCTGTCCGTCGAGAAGTTGATTGAGAGTTTGATAAACTTGAGGGCTGGTTTTTTGTTGGAGTTGTTCGGGATGGCGGATAATGGGTGCTAAGTTGGGCGATCGCTCGGCAATTTTGGCTTCTTGCCAAGCGCGCCAAAGCTGTTGCGATTCTGCAATAACTTGCTCGGCATCGATTAAAACTAATCTCGGAGGAAGCAAGATATTGGGCTTCAATTCGCACGCTACTGCCGTTCCTTGAGTGATGTCAAAGAGGATTTCGACGATAGCCGAGCGAATCATTTTCGCAGCTTGTTCGCGAGTGATTTTTTGCTGTTCTACCCATAGGCACAATAGTTCGTATTCCCAACAGATTCTGAGCTTTTCAGGAGCGATACTAGCGAGATCGACCTGTACTGTTGATGGTTGAGAAGCAATTTGAGGTAAATGATTAATTAAATTTCTTCTCCAGCGCCTGACCGGATGAACTCCACCTGTTGCGTAGATGATACGACTCAGGTAGAAATAAAAAAACCACTTCTCTCTTTTAGGGTTTGTCAGCACTAATTGACCGCTAAAGCGATTCTTTTTGAGCGTTTCAAAAAACTCAGCCTGTTTTTCAGCATTAAAATCCCGAATGACTAAGGGATTTTGAGAGGAAGGGTTAGCAGTCGTCATGGCTACGTTTTGTAGTTAATAAACAAGTTTTAGAAGCTTCAATTTTTAGAATTCCCTAAAATCATATAAAACTAACACTCTTGTTTATGCCCCAAATGGTCGCATTCTTGAGACAGGTAAGTCGCTAGATTTTAGTAATTCTTTAATATTATTTTTATATCCTGTTTATCGCGATTCGGTGCTTCTTTTTAATTTTTATCTGTTTTGTAGGTATCTTTCAATAAGTAAAATGGCAACGATATCGTCAATTGGACGAGGAGGAAGGCGCATTCCTTGCGGAATTAATCTTTGCAATCCTTTGGGCGGATACATTTGCCAGTAGCGATCGCGCGCTTCTAGCGAACTGTTACGTTCGTCTATAGTAACGATAGATATTGAAGAAGGTAAATTTTTTTCTAATTTCTGTCGCCACTGTTTAGAGGTCGTTTGATTTCCCATCACCAATTGTTCGATTGCGAACTGTTGACACAAAGATTTGATAGTATCAATGACTACAGCAGCAACAATCACTTGATGATACGCAAGTTGGCGATCGCGTCCCATTATCGCTACGCCGCATTTATCTCGTCCGGGATCGAAGCCTAAGATTTTAGTCATGTTCAGCGTCCTTCGTTAGACAAGGAGGACAAGGGAGTGTGGGAAGACAAGGAAGACAAGGAACAATATTTATTTTTGAACTTTGAACTTTGTTTCATACGCTCTCATGAAAGCGTCTCTACTTTGAACTTTCGACTTTCGACTTTCGACTTTGATTAGCTGGTTTCCGATCGGGCTTAATCCATCTTCAACTATAAACTCTACAATATCTTGAACTTCGGGGTTAGCTAATTCCCATTTGCACGATCCTTTATATTCTGGCTCGAATAGCTTAACAGAAACAATACCTGTTAAACCATTGCGTATTTGTTGCCAATTTAATTGAGTATTATCGGGTAATAAGTTTTTTTGGTGATTGATTTGGGTCAAAATTTGTGTTAGTGCGTTTTTGACTCCAGCAACGTGCGTTCCGCCGTCGATAGTGCGCACTAGATTTGCAAAACTTAGAAAATGGATGGTGTCGTAAACTTGTTGTTCTCGTTGAAAAGTAACTATTTGCAGTTGTTGTCCGATAAGTGCCGCGCAAGGAAAACAAAAACGCAAGTGTTCTAATTCGTTTTCGACGCACCATTGTAAGGCGACTTCAACTTGTACTTTGTCGCGTTCTCCTCGAATATAAATAACATCTTCGTGCAAGGGATGGCGATCGCGATTAATTTGATCGATATAATCCTGAATACCGCCTGGATAGCAATAGGTTTCGACTGCTTCTTGTGAGAAACGGCGATCGCGTAAAATGATTTCTAGATTGGGACACAGATAAGCTAATTCTTGCAGGCGAATGGCTAGGGGAATGCGATCGAGTTCGGCATCTTGTCTAAAGATCTCGCGATCGGGTTTAAATGTAAAGGCAGTTCCCGTGCGATTTTCTTGACTGGTTTGAATTTGCAATTCAGTAACGACATTCCCTTTTTCGTAGCGTTGGGTATATCGATTTCCGTCTCGCCAAACGGTTACTTCTAGCCATTCTGACAAAGCATTAACTACTACAATTCCAACACCATGCAAACCGCCAGCAACTTTGTAAGAATCGCCACTACCGCATCTCCCGCAAGCGCGTAGCGTTGTTAATACAGTTTCGAGGAAAGATTTTTTGGTGAGTGGATGAATATCTGTGGGGATTCCTCGACCGTTATCGATAACGGTAACAGATTCATCGGGATTGAGAATGACTTCAATGCGCGTGCAATAACCTGCTAAAAATTCTTCAATGGCATTATCTATAACTTCATCTACCAGACAGTGAAGTCCTCGCGACCCCGTAGAACCGATATACATTCCAGGACGCTTGCGAATGGGTTCTAGACCTTGTAACACTTCAATGCGATCGCCACTGTCGGTCATTTAACTAGATGTCGCCATCTTAAGAGGTTTCAATTCTTTTGATGTTTTTATTCAAATTTAAATTAATTTAATAAGAGTTAAAAAATTAAAAATAGTCTTATTAGAAGACTTATAAATCTCCGGCTTCAAGCTTTAAAAAGCTTATCGATTAAAAATCGACGTGTTTTTAATAAATAATTTACTCTTTGATTTCTGCTTTCATTCGTTCTAGGGTTACGTGCATTTGGTCGAACATTTGTTCGGGAGTCATGCCAAATTGTCCTAATTGAGTTTTAAGCTGTTGGACTGTCATTTGTGCCATGAAATCTTCCGATAGCTCAAATCGCTTCATAAAGATTTTATAGCGATCCATCAATCCTTCCATTTTTTCGATAAAGATTTTTTTTCCTTCTCTGTCAAATTTGCCGTATTCACCCCCAAGTTGCATGAGAGATTGATAATCTTCAAATAACTGTTTGGCTTCTTGCTGAACGACTTCTGAATCAAAAAAACC
>JALOOL010000199.1 GCA_025454425.1 Hydrococcus sp. Prado102
TAATGAATTTTGCCAGTTTTGGTTTTGATCGATTTAAGGGTAGGCGTTTTAGGCCGTCAAAATATCGACCCTTCTAATAGGAGGGCTCTACGGACCTTACAGTATTGCCTGGCGCTGTACTGCACAGACATGTAAGAAGTAAAAAGATATGATAGACAAAAATGGCAGGAGAAACTTTTGCTCTAACTAACGCCTACGATAATGCGATCGCGTCTTATTTTGCCAGTCTCTCACAAGAAGGCTCCCTTCCATCTCGTTTTAGTCTTGCAGGCGAGGAATTACAAACCCTTCGCTACGGCGAAAATCCCCATCAACAGGCTTCTTGGTATAAAACGGGAACGCAAGCGAGTGGATGGGCAGCCGCGACAAAACTACAAGGAAAAGAACTCAGTTATAATAATCTGGTCGATTTAGAAGCCGCGCGTCGAATTATCGTCGAATTTGACTCAAGCGAACCCGCTGCCGCTATTCTCAAACATACCAATCCTTGTGGCGTAGCAGTTGGAGAAACCTTAGCCGAGGCGTATGAAAAAGCCTTCAATGCTGACTCGACTTCGGCTTTTGGGGGAATTGTCGCCCTCAATCAACCTATCGACGCAGCCACAGCTAAATCGCTGACTAAAACATTTTTAGAATGTATCGTCGCTCCCGAATGCGAACCAGAAGCGCAAGAAATCTTAGCCGCTAAGTCTAATATAAGAGTTCTGACGCTACCCGATTTAAAAAGCGGCCCCAAACAAACCGTCAAAGCGATCGCGGGAGGTATTCTAGTACAAGATGCTGACGATGCGATCGATAGTCCTGATACTTGGCAAATCGTCACCGAAAAACAACCTACCCCAGAACAAATGGCAGAATTGTTATTTGCTTGGAAAGTCTCCAAACACGTCAAATCTAATGCCATTGTCGTCACCAAAAATCGCACGACGTTGGGAGTGGGAGCCGGACAAATGAATCGCGTCGGTTCGGTACAAATTGCCCTAGAACAAGCCAAAGAGCAAGCTAAAGGCGGTTTTTTGGCAAGCGATGGCTTTTTCCCCTTCGACGATTCAGTACGGACAGCAGCCGCAGCAGGAATCGTTGCGATCGTTCAACCTGGCGGATCTTTGCGAGATAAAGATTCTATTCAAGCTGCCAATGAGTTAGGGTTAGTCATGGTAATGACTGGAATTCGTCATTTCTTACATTAAAGATTAAATTATTATCTTGTGTTATTGGGCGAAAATTCTTGAAACCAAGCAAAAATACGTTCCCACATATCCTTAAAAAAAACTGCTGCTTTGAAGCGGTTAGTTTGTGCAATCAGACCATAAACCGCGTAACCGCCGAAACTTTGACCCATTAAAAAGAGATTTTCGGGATCGGCAATACCAAGCGCGATCGCCCTTTCAATCGCGGGTAATACTCCATTGAGTAATTTTAGCATTGGGTCATCTGCTTCTCCTTCTGGGTTGAGGGGAATACTCGGTTCGAGAACGACATAACCTCGTGCTGCTGCTATTTGTAAGTTGAAAGGGTTGAGAAAATTGAGTTCGTAGCAAGGATCGGGAGTTGAACTAATTACCCAACCTGGATAAACCCAAGTTATTACAGGATAGGTGTTAATATGGTCTTGGAGAAAAAATAAGTATTAAAAAAAACAAGCCGACTAAAAAGTCGGGGGTATTATATCCTCGACTCTTTTTCACGCTCTATTAAAGAGTAGCTTGCTAAAAGCCTTCTCCAAATGATTCAATAAACATCGCTCGTATTTTTAGTTCACAAATTTAATGTTTAGGAGGAAACTGAATGACCCAAGTGGTTGTAGGACAAAACGAAAATATTGAATCAGCGTTGCGTCGTTTTAAGCGTCAAGTCTCAAAAGCGGGAATTTTTGCAGATATTAAACGTCGTCGTCACTTCGAGACTCCCATCGAAAAGAAAAAGCGCAAAGCCGTAGCTCGTCGCAAAAAGCGTTTTCGTTAATCAAAAAATGATGAAACGGGTAATGGGAGAGACGTAACAACTCAAAGATAACCCATTACCATTTATTTACCAGCAAGAATTTGTCCGAGCATTCGATTTGCCTGAGAACCATATCCCCCGCCAAAAAGATTGAAGTGATTGAGGACATGATACAGGTTATAGAGGGTTTTGCGCTGACCGTACGCCTCATCTAAAGGAAAAACTTCGTTATAACCGCGATAAAACGCTGCTGGAAAACCGCCAAAAAGTTCGGTCATGGCAATATCCACCTCGCGATCGCCATAATAAGTAGCAGGATCTAAAATCGCGGGTTCTCCCGTCTCCAATATCGCCGCATTCCCCGACCACAAATCGCCATGTACTAATGATGGTTCGGGCTTTCTATCTCTTAAAAAATCTTTAACGACTTCTACCACTTGGATATAATCGGGAAAACTTCCCCCCTTGCGCTTGGCAAGTTGTAATTGATAGCCAATGCGGTGTTCTGCAAAAAAATCCGCCCAATTTTCCTTCCAAGTGTTGATTTGTGGCGTTGACCCAATCGTATTATTACGTTCCCAACCAAACCTATCGGAACCGCCTGCTTGGTGCATCGCAGCGAGTTTGCGTCCCATCTCCTCCCAAGCTTGCGTCGTTCCCCGACCGAATTCAAGCCACTCCATGACCAAATAACTAGAATTCTCGGCAATTCCCCAGCAAATCGGTTCGGGAACTCGAATAGTTCGAGTAATTAACATCTGCTTGAGTCCAAAGGCTTCGGCTTCAAACATGGATATCTGGGAGGCTTGGTTGATTTTGACAAAATAAGTCGATCCATTACCCGTTACAGCATAGCCTTGATTGATACAACCTCCACTGACAGTACGGCGGCTTTCAACCTGAAATCCGGTCGAACTAACTTGAGAAATGCGATCGGCAATTTGATTCCACATTGTTAGTTATTAGTCACTCATAACTGAATAACCGATTAAGCGGGTTTCATCACGACTACACCATAAGCTTCTGGAGAAAGATATCGCCTTGCTGCGGCTCGAATGTCTTTAACTTCAAGGGATTGAATACTCGCGGGATAATTAAGAGCAGGCTTTAAATCTTGTAGTTGAGAGTAGTAGTAGCCGTAAAGATTTGCGCGATCGCTCGGTCGTTCGTTACTAAAAATAAAGCGATTGGCAACTTGGGTGCGAATTCGCGTGAGTTCGTCTTCACTCACTGATTCTTCTTGAATTTTACGAATGTGTTCGGCGATCGCGGCTTCTACTTTAGGAATATTTTCTGTGGGTAACTGTGCTGAAATATAGAAAATTCCCTGAACGCCTTGAGTCATATTACTAGCACCGATTTGCGATACCAAAGCACGATCTTCGCGCAAATCTCGAAATAGGCGAGACACTTTTCCTTGTCCCAAAATTACTGCTAAAACGTCCAAAGCATAAGTTTGAGAGAGTTCTGTCAAACCTGGAACTCTCCACACCATTACCAATCGTGCTTGTTGTAAACTTTCATCAACGTATTCGCGACGGACAACTTCTGTAAATGGCTGTTCGGGAAGTAATTGCGAGTTATTAATTGCCGATTGTGAATTAGAAATCGTAGATTGCGAAAATCCTTCTGCCACAATATCAATTAATTCTTCAACAGGTAGATTGCCTACGACAACAGCACTCATTGCTTGAGGGCGATACCTAGAAGCATGAAAATCGCGCATTTGTTGTGAAGTTAACTGCTCGATAACCGAAGCCGGGCCTAAAACCGGACGACGATAAGGCAAACTTTCAAAACAAGTTTCCATCGCTCTATAAAAAGTCCGGCGGCGGGGATTGTCTTCCGAACGGCGAATTTCTTCTAAAACGACCAATCGCTCTCTCTCAAAAGCATCGTCGGGAATACTGGGATTGAGGACTACATCTAGCTGTAATGGCGCTAGTTCGGCGAAATCTTTGGGGGCAGTCGTGATGTAGTAATGAGTATATTCTTGGCTCGTCGCTGCGTTAGTCACTGCCCCTCGCTCTTCAATCAAGCGCTCAAACTCTCCACTAGCGAGACGGGGAGTGCCTTTAAACACCATATGCTCTAAAAAGTGAGCCATGCCATTAATCTCGTCTGGTTCTGTTGCTGAGCCTACATTGAGCCATAAGTTGAGATTAACAGCTTCTACTGGCATCTGCTCTGCCACAATCGTTAAGCCATTAGGCAATTGGCGAACGGTCGGCGCATTTAGCGTTGGAGATTTGAGCAAAGTTGAAGTCATCGGCTATTTGTCTTCTTGTACCTACCTTTCGATCGTGAAGTACCCCAACTTACTTCGTTGAAGTTGGGGCTTCCAACAACAACCAAACAAGGACGGTCTTATTCGTCTTTGGGATTTCCCGCTCCACAGGTCGATGCTTTTTAGTCTAAGAACTAAAGAGTCTTAATCGTCCTCAGCAGGCAGACTCTCGCCTTCCGCAAGAGTATATTTCTTTTTTTTGATTGGGCGATCGCAGTGTTTGGACTTATCTTTATACCAGTGACACAGAAGGTTATCTCAGACTGAGAGCAAGAGCAAATCCCATCACGCATTTCTGAGGAACTATCAAGCTATGTCTATAAGTTGCCTTACTCGATCGCAATAAGTCTAGTCTACCACGCTCAATTCTTAGGCGGCACGAAGCTTGGCTGTGTCGCGATGCGGAAGGTTGCCTCCTTTATTATGTAGGAACGCTCCTTCCTTTTGATAGCAAGGATAGAAAATTCTTTTGATATTCAGTTAAATTGCAGAAAGCAATTCTCGTAGACTTAATCCAAAAATTCAGTCTTTTTGGATATTTCCTTGGCTCGATTCGGCATCGACAACAAAAACGTCCTCTTTGAAGATCGCCTATAATTGATGTGCAAGCATTAAGCCTCGTTTACGAGGATTTTTTCAAGAATAATTCTAGGCTAGAAGCTAAGTTTGTCCTCACCTATAGTAATCTAAGCTGTATAGAGGAGGTTTCCAAGCCAAAGGGTCGAGTGTCCCCCAAATTCGGGAAAAATCCGACACACTTATACCCAAAAACGAAGAATGGAGAGCGATAATGGTTAACTTTGGGCTGAACTCAGCTAGTATCTTGGGGATTTTTCTAGCAGTAGCTGGAGCGGGACTTTATTTCCTGCGCTCCATTCGTCCCGAACTGTCAAGAGATCATGATATTTTTTTTGCTGCCGTTGGTTTATTGTGCGGTCTGATTTTGTTATTTCAGGGATGGCGACTAGATCCCATTCTTCAGTTCGGTCAGTTTCTGCTAACGGGAGCAGTAATCTTTTTTGCGGTTGAAACGGTTCGTTTGCGCGGTGCGACGGCAGAGCAGGCAAAACGAAATTCGCCCATTGTTGAAAGGGATCGTCAAGTCAGCCGCAAACCCGTTTATACAGATGCTGCTTTGGATCTTCAATTAGAACCTTACGAAGACGAGGATTATTATGAGAATAACCCTCGCCTCAGAGGGTCAGAAGACGTTCGCGGCAGTCGAAATGTAAGAGATGAATCGGAAGAACCCCGTCCTAGAAATCGCCGCTCGTCCGAACGCTACGACGACGAGTATAAACCTACCCCGCGCAAGCGTCGTCGTCCCGCCGCAGAATCGCCCAGCCGTCGATACGATGCTTGGGAAGATTCGCAAGAAAATTGGGAAGAAAGACCTCAAGCTAGTCGTTCTCGCCGCCCCCGTCCAGAAAGCGATGTTGCTCAAACGTCTTCTACACCTACTAGAAAGCGTCGTCCGCGTCCATCAGATATCGGCGGAACTCCCTACAATGACGATACAGATACGATTCCTACCGACTATGTGGATTACCAACCCGTAGATGAGTCGCCAAAAGATAATTCCGATTGGGATCGAGAATCCCCATCCAAACGCGATTACCCTTCCGGTAGCGGCAAAGCAGATCGCAATCCTCGCAACACGTCAGAAGACGATTACTCGACCGATAGCGGCAAGGGCGATCGCGATAATCCCATTCAATTCGATTATTGATCGAGATTGAGGTGGCACGTTCGACTCGGTATCTTTCTTTTCTTCGGTTGATGAGTTTGGGAATCAGCGCGATTTCTATTAGCTTTCTCGCTTCCTGCGGCATCAATCCCCGTCAAACCGGAATATTGACTCTTAATAGCACTTATAATGACGAGCAACCTTCTATAAGCGGTAATGGGCGCTGGTTGGCTTTTGTTTCCAATCGCAATGGAAACAGTGCGATTTTGCTCTACGATTTACAACAGGAGCTATTTGAAAATCCTACGGGACTCAACCAAAGCGATGTCATCGCCGAAAGCCCTAGTTTGAGCAGAACGGCTCGTTATATCGTTTATGTCGCTAATCTTCAGGGACGACCGGATATTGTTTTGTACGATCGCGCAACCAAACGCTCGGAATTACTTACTCAGGCATATCGCAGTTGGGTTAGAAATCCTCATATCAGTCCAGATGGTCGCTATATTGTCTTTGAAACCGCTCGTCGAGGACAATGGGATGTTGAAGTACTAGACAGAGGCCCTCTTATCGAATTAGATATCCCAGATGGCGCTCCTGTAGAAAATCCTCAACAAAATATACAACCGTGAAGCGCGTTGTTTTAATTTCGATTGTTGCTCTAACGAGTTTATTAAGCAGTTGTGGCGGCTATCCTCGCTTGCTCAACTTTCCTTTCGATCCTGGAGGAAGGGGTTTAAATAGTCGCAATTCCGAATTAGATCCTCAAATTTCTGCTTCTTATATTGTTTTTGCCTCGGATCGCAATGGTTCCCAGGATGTCTATTTATTTGACGCTCGCGCTCGTCGATTAATCGATTTGCCGGGACTCAATTCTCTCGATGAAATTGCTTCACACCCGTCAATTTCCGAAGACGGTCGCTACATTGTTTTTACCGGAAGCCGTCAGGGACGGACGGATATTTATTTATATGACAGAGAAACGCAACAAAAACGCAATTTAACTGAAAATTTGTCGGCAGAAGTACGAAATCCGTCGATTAATGCCGATGGCAACAGGATCGTCTATGAAGTTGCTAAAAATGGGCAATGGGATATTGTGGTGTGCGATCGCTCTGGGAGAATCATAAAACAGTAATTAAAAAATGATGAATTATGAAAGAAGTTTTGCGAATGTAAAGATTTCTGGCAAATGAGCTAAATTCTAAAATCTTTTGTATCAGTTCAGTGCTTAAGGTTTGTTCGGCTGAGTTTGTCTTAATATTAAGAGAAACTACGATGAAAAATGACTGTTCAAGCATATCGAACGCAGCCTTTCGAGACAACGCATGAAAATCGTATATTTGATGCTTTGCTAAATGAATTAGAAAGGGTTTGGAGCGATTCCGAAGATTTCGTACTTTTGCTAGGAAACTTTTACTGTCATGGTTCTGAAATTGATGCAGCAATTCTGAAAAAAAATAGTATTACTGTTATCGACTTCAAAGACTACGGAGGAAACATTAGTTTTTCTGAAAATGGAGCGTGGTTTGCAGATGATGTAGAAGTTAAAGGTGGTAGCAAGCAAAATCCATTTATTCAGATTAGAGATAATAAATATGCGCTAAAGAATGCGCTAGAACGTATTAAATTACCTTCTAGCAGATATTTAGATCTTAAATATATATCTGGGCTAGTGCTATTTCATAAACCGATTATATTTGACGAGCGGCAGCTACCGCCGAATATTGAAAGATGGTTTCATATAGTTGATTTCGATCGCATAATAGAGCGGTTATCACAAATAACTTGCCGCGAAATTAGTTTATCAAATCGAGATCTAGAAACAATTGTCAAGGCTCTCAATATTCCTGAGTATATTCCAATTGGATCGAGTATCAAGGCTGTCTCTTTAGAAGAAAAAGCTAATCTTACTAACTTAGAATTTCCTGATTCTCTAAACTCTGCCCTATCCACGATTGTTACATTTTTAGATTCCTCCGAACGAATTTTAATTATCGCTGGAATGATTGGAACTGGGTTAGAGCAATTGCTTGAATTGATTAAAGATGAAACAGTAGAACGAGGACGTAATTACTCTGTTTTAGTTCCAAATCGCCGTATAACTCTAAAATATGCGGGCGAAGTAGATAGTATTTACACGTATATTTACTCGCGCAATTATAAAATCGAAAAAGAGCAATTTATTTATAGTTTAACTGACGAAGAAGATCCAGAAAACCATCTTTATATTATTAGCGAAGCACATTTAATCTCAGACTCATTATTTGAGACAGAGTTTGTGCGTTATGGTAGCGGACAACTTCTTAGAGACTTTCTAAGTTTTACCAATCTTAAGGGGTCAAAGAAACAAATTATTTTTCTTGGCGATCCCTTTCAAATAATACGAGGAAAAGCTGACGAATCAGCATTGTGTAACGAGCGCTTACAGGCTATCACTGGATTTCAAGCCAACAAAATTTCCCTTGAATATCTCCTTCCAGGAAAACAAGAAGATGTAGTTGTCAATAACTGTTTGAAATTAGCGACAAGTATCAATAAAAAAGTATTTAACCATCTTCAACTAATTATTGATAACGAACGGTTGATTAAAGCACCAAGTCAAAAAGAAGATAAATATCAATTGCTTATAGATATATTTAGTAAAGCACCAAAAACCACAAAGTTTGTTGCCTTTGATAACGAAGCAGTCAATCGGCTTAATAGTTGGATTCGGAAAAAAGTTTTTCAATTTGGTGAAGCGATTAGCCCTGGAGATATCGTGCATATTCGCGAAGGTTTTTTCATAGCAAACGACGATGAATTAGAGCGTCCAAGTTATATTCAGAATGACTTGTTTGCCGAAGTTATATCAGTTAATGAAAATGTCGAACCTTTAGAACAACCACTTCAAGGACGCGACAAACCGATCGCGGTTCCTTTTTTACAGATTCGAGCGCGATTGCTTCAAAACGATCGAGAAATAGAATTTCTTTGCTTAAAAAACTATTTGTATGCTGAAAAACCCGAAGTCGATCGCGAAACTTTTTTAGCACTTTACATTTCTGCAAAAAGACGATTTTGTCAGGCTCGGAATGTCAATATAGCAAATGCAGAAGCAGAAGAAACAGATTGTTTTAATAGTCTCGACTTTGCTAAATTTCTTCAAAACGATCCTTTCTTTAATGCAGCACGTCTGAGATTCGGTTATGCACTAACGCTCCATCGCGCTCAAGGGCAACAGTTTAAGACTATAATTGCCAACTTGGATATAGGTCAAGGACAGACAAACGAAGCTTATTTTCGCTGGGTTTATACCTTGTTTTCAATCGTTCGAGAGCGACTTATTGTATCGAATGTTCCCGCGAGCGGACTTTTGAGCAAAGCACATTGGGACGAAAGTCAAGCTAGAATCGATACTATTCGACCTCGCGATCTCATAGTATTCGATCCTGATGCTGAAGCAGGTTTAAGAGATATTCCAGATTTTCCCACCCCAGAGAAATCTTTGAGAAATCTGTATTGGTCTATCATCAATAGCCTCAGTCCCCAACAAATTCGCGTCAAGTCGTGTAAACATCTTAATTATCAAGAGATATACGGTTTTGAGTCCGAAAACGGTCAAGCATCCTGTTCCTTGCGCTTGCATTACAATAAAAAATTTCGGGTAACGCGAATCGAAACAGTAGAATCCGATCCAACTGAATTTGCCGATCGCGTTCGAGATATTCTTACATCGAATGTGCGTTTGGAAACTGAATTTCAAAAGCAAGTTTACGATCTAATCAAAGAGAAACTAGACCCTTACAACATTTCAATTCGAGGAATCGATCGCCATAACTTTCAAGAAGTTTACTATTTACGCTCGGCAAATGGCGATGTAAAGTTACAGATTTTTTACGACGGAGATGGTTTTGTCACGAAAATTGCTTTAGTTGGGTACTCTCATCTAGAAGCTGTTGCAGCAGTCCGTACAGCGCTGGAGATTTGATTATGAATCCGAATGAAGAAATCATAAGCTTAAGAAAAGCAAAACGATTAGATGAAGCTTACTCAAGAGGATATGAATTATACAAAGAATATCCAGAAGATCGATCTCTTGCTAACAGTCTTGGCTGGGTTCTCTACGATAAAGTCAAGAAGCTAGTCACAGAGGTCGATCGATCTCAAGCTACAGCAACAGAAGCACGCAAAAATGAACTTTATAAAATACTTCGAGAGTATGCCGATCTAAAGCTTTCTCGACCAGATCGGCTTTTTAGTCTTTTATTATTTCACACCCTTCGTTTTCCAAAAGAACTGGCTTTTTTGCCTGGATTCATGAAATGGGCAGGTCTTGATTGTTTTCAGCTTGAAGACTACAAAACAGGACTTGGGAAAGATAACAATGTTTTTGAATCATTGGTTGAAAAAGCAGCAAGGGAGGTGGGAAAAGTTGCTCGTAAGTTAAACGATCGCCCCGATTTACAAGAATTTGCGATCGCGCTTATAAATAAAACACTCGATCTAGCACAGGTGCAGCAACCTGAGTGGTTGCATTACTATAAAGCTTTATTGCTCAAACAATTAGGACACTCAAAAGAAGCTCAAAAACTTCTTGTATCTGTTGTTAAAGAGAAACGCCATGATTTTTGGGCGTGGCGGGCACTGGCTAACGTTTTGGAATCAGATCCTACATTAGCACTGGCACTCTATTCAAAAGCTTGTCTGACTTGCAAAGATGCGAAATTTGGCGTTAGCACCTACGAAGATCTGAGTAAATTAGCTGCTAAAGAGGAGAAATTCGCACTCGCTAAATGGGCAGCCGATCGCGCTTTAACCGTGCGCGAGGAAAACGAATGGAGCCTACCGCCATCGCTGCGCGAGCTTTTAAACGCTGATTGGTATTTACAAGCAGAAAAGCTCGCTAACGCAGAAAAATTGCTCGTCGAGTTAGCTGCCGATGCTCAAAAGGTAATTTGGGCTAATTGTCCGCGCCGCGATGCTAATTATCTCGGAACATTTACAACCCCAAAGGGAAAGCGAATGGTGAAGTTTGGGTTATTTTTTGGCAATTGTTGCGAGCAAGTGCTTAGTCCAGCAGGAGGATTATTAAATAACTTAAATCTTATCCTTGGCGACCCAGTAACAGTG
>JALOOL010000015.1 GCA_025454425.1 Hydrococcus sp. Prado102
ATCTGTTAAGGATTAAAGTGCGAACTCGACCCTTTTGGGTTACTTAACAGAAGCCAGTAATCCCCCTATTTCTAGGTTTCGACTGAACGAATCGCACCATGAAGTAGAGCTAGGCGACTCCACGCCTGTAGAGGCTCGTTCCAAACCCCTTGCCCAAATCAGGTTAACTCTCGCTGCATTTACATCCCTGTCTTCGCTATGACCGCAGTGAGAGCAAATATGTACTCGGTCAGCTAAAGTTTTAGGCGTTAATTCCCAACAAAGGGCGCAACGCTGAGTCGGTTTAAGTTGGCGAGTTGGAGACTCCACATAGAATCCACCTGCTTCTGCTAACTTATACTCAAGCATTTGCCCAATCATGCAAAAGCCAACATCAAGCATAGAACGGTTAAGTCCAGTTTTCTGATGCTTCCGTTTACTGCCCTTTTTGGCTTTTGCTGTCATACCTTTGACGTTTAGTTGTTCTCCAGCAACTAGGCTATTACTGCTAACTATGCTGCTGGTTGTTTGATGTAGCC
Organism: Hydrococcus sp. Prado102; assembly: GCA_025454425.1. GTDB lineage: Bacteria > Cyanobacteriota > Cyanobacteriia > Cyanobacteriales > Microcystaceae > Hydrococcus. Next base: position 519 of record JALOOL010000015.1, read on the forward strand.
AATCAGAGCGTTGACGAGCTATTTTACGTTGTAGTTTAGAAACGACTTTGCGTTGTTTTTTCCATCGGCGTGAAGCTTTAATTTTTTTGTTTCGGTTTGGCGCACGTTTGCGGCGTAGCTTTTTAGATGCTACCTTAACTTTTTGTTGCCCATCTTTGACAAAATTTGGTTTAGAGATTTGCTCTCCCGTTGAGAGTGTAATCGCCTCTTTACAGCCCAAATCAATACCAACTGCGCTATTGCCCGTTTCTCTAACTGGGGAACAGTTTACGGTTAAGCTGGCATACCACTTATCGTTACGGAAAATTATGGTGCAAGTAGTAGGCGTTCCCCATGTCCGTGCCTTGCCTCGCATCTGAATACTGCCAAGATTAGACAAAACTAAATAGCCGTTGTCGCCCGTTGTATGAGCTTTCCAGCCAGCAGAGCAAGGATATGTCCATCCGCTATATCGGCGCGACGCTTTAAATTTGGGATATTTCCCTAATCCTCTAAAAAAGCGTTCCATAGCAAAATCTACCCGTTTTAAGGTAGCTTGGAGAGCATGAGAACCAAGTAATTTATACTCACACCAAACTTCTTTAAAAGCGGGTAGACTGTTTTGCTGTTCTATGTAATTAACTGAGTGACCGAACTTCTGATACTGGGTTTTGCGGTTGTATACTGCCGCGTTATATAACAGACAATGCAATTTACGCCAGTAGTGTAATGTTTTCTCCTGGTCGCGAGTTGGGTAAAGTCGGTAAGTAACGCGGCGTGTTATCATGACATTTATTGTACATTCTTTGTACGCCAAATGTCAAAAGAAAAAAGATTACAAATTTGTTATCATGACATTTATTGTACATTCTTTGTACGCCAAATGTCAAAAGAAAAAAGATTACAAATTCGTTTGTCAGAAGCGGATTATAATAAACTTGAAGCCTATGCAAATCAAAAAGATATCAGTATGGCTCAAGTCTTACGGGACTATATCAATCGGCTACCTAAAGCGCAAGATTAATTGGCAACTCCACTTTGTTATGTCGCCATGCTATCCTTCCCCATACCGCCAAGGGCTGAGCATGGGGACTGCCGCATTTTCGTTCAAGTAAGGAAGACAATCTGTAGGGGTCAACGACCGTTAACCCCTACACAATTTTAATAATGGTTGTTTAACTGACATTGCGATCGCAATCAGATTCCAGTGACAGCTAGTAGACGCTCTTGCAACGTGGTTTTAACTCGTTGCGGAACAACTGCTTAGAATCCATCGCGTTTTAACCGATGGAGAAGTCAAGGTCTTCTGATATTAAGACAAGCCCAATCCTGACGCTTCCAAAAAGCAGCTACAACCCAGCCATGCGCTTCGAGAACTTCCATCACCGATTTAGCTTGGTCTAATAATATTCCGCTTAGAATTCCCCAACCTTTGGGTTTAATTAACTTGTCAAACTGGGGAATCATTTCGGTTATCGTGTCTGCTAAGATGTTGCAAAAAAGACCGTCAACGCCTTCGGGAGACAATTCTAGTATCTTTTCGATACTACCTTCCTCAACGATCATACGTTCGGGATCGATTTGATTGAGATCGCGATTTTGACGCGCCGCACCGACTGCGAGAGGATCGACATCGACAGCATAAACTTTGGGCATATCCATCAGAATAGCTGCGATCGCCAGAATACCAGAACCGCAGCCAAGATCTGCCAGTACTTGTTCGCCGCCGGGATACATCGTTCGCATCTCTAAAGATTCCAGACATAGCTGGGTGGTTAAATGGGTTCCAGTACCGAAAGCTACCCCAGGATCGAGACGCAAAATCAGTCTTGGAGAATCTTCGGGAGGGGTTAACCAAGCGGGATAGACGAGAATGCGATCGCCGACTTCAGTTGGTTCCCAGTGTTGCTTCCAGCTACTCGACCAATCCTCCTCGTCAATCAAGTGCCAGCGAGTTTGAGGCACAGAAAGTTGCGAAATTAAGGCATCTTGGCGCATCCACAAAGAAAGTGCCGCTAAATCGAGCGCTTGCGCTTTCATTTGAGGCAAATAAGCCCGAATGAGATAAGATTGCTCTTTAACTTCGGTTGCCGTTCCCGAACACCCAAACTTTTGTAACCGCCAAAAAACAGATTCTTCTAAATTTGGGTGACACAGGATTTGAATTTCCCACCAACTGTTTGACATAGGAGGATATGAAGTATTGGTTATCGATTGCTTTGCTATGAGCTATTGTTCCCAAAACCAATACAAAACTCACAATCGACGATTCTTTTTATAGCTTGACCGTGTAGGCCTCGCGAATTCCATCAACTTTCGTAATTTGTGCGAGTAATCCCTCCGGTAACGGGTCATCTAGGCTTAACGCCATTACTGCATCGCCTCTGACGATTTTTCGTCCTACCTGCATACTGGCGATATTGACATTAAAACTCCCCAACAGCGAACCAATTTTGCCGATCAGTCCCGGCATATCTCGGTGTAGGGTAAATAGCATATTGTTGCTGGGTGGAACGTTGACAGGGAATTCATCGAGGTCGGTAATGCGGATTTCTCCATTACTCAACAAAGCACCCGTAACCGAATGTTCTCCCATCGATCCTTGTGCTTCTAAGTGCAGCGAACCGGAATAATCCCGCACCGAAGCATCTTTGGTTTCGATAACGCGAATGCCGCGTTCTTTGGCTTCAATAGCAGCATTGACGTAATTGACTCGTTCTCGCAATGCTTGCGAGAGAAGACCTTTGAGAGAGGCTACAACGATGGGTTGACTGTTAATATCAGCCAAATCGCCTTGTAAGCGAACGGTTAAGCGTTCGATTCGTCCTCCGGCTAGTTGACCGACCAGAGTACCGAGGGTTTCTGCCAAGCGTAGATAGGGTCTGAGTTTTTCCATGACATCGGGGGTCAATCCTGGGATATTGACGGCGGAACGGGCGGGCAATCCCAGCAAAACGTCGCGAATTTGTTCTGCAACGTCGATCGCGACATTAACCTGTGCTTCTTCAGTAGAAGCGCCTAAATGAGGGGTTAAAATGACTTTAGAGCCGAGTTCTCGCAATTTGGATTCTCCAAGCGGTTCTTGCTCGAATACGTCTAAGGCTGCCCCTGCAATTTTGCCTGTTTCGATAGCTTCGGCTAAAGCATTTTCATCGATAATGCCACCTCTCGAACAGTTGATAATGCGGGCGGTTGGCTTCATTTTAGCCAGAGTTTTAGCATCGATTAGGTGGGTGGTTTCTGGGGTTTTGGGAATGTGTAGGGTTATGTAATCGGCTTCTGAAAAGAGAAAATCTAAATCTACTAAAGTACAACCCAACCGATCTGCCCGTTCTTTGGAAATAAAGGGGTCATAAGCGAGGATCTTCATACCCATCGCTTTCGCAACGGTTGCTACATGAGAACCAATTTTTCCTAAACCGATTACTCCCAAGTTTTTTTTGTAAACTTCGGAACCGATATAGCTTTTGCGATCCCATTTGTTAGCTTTGATAGAGGTATTCGCATCGGGAATGTAGCGCGATAGGGATAGCATCATAGCTAGGGCGTGTTCGGCAGCAGCAATAGTATTGCCTTCGGGAGAGTTGACGACGATAATGCCTTGACGAGTAGCCGCTGGAACGTCGATGTTATCTACGCCTACGCCTGCCCTACCGATAATTTTAAGTTGCCCTCCTGCTTGAATAATTTCTTGAGTGACTCGCGTTCCCGAACGTAGCATTAGGGCATCGTATTCGGGAATAATTTTAATTAATTCTTCAACAGGTAGCCCCGTTTTGACATCTACTTGGGCAACTTGGGAGAGAATATCAATGCCTACTTGGTCGATGGGATCGGATACGAGAACTTTTGCCATAATCGCTCGGATAATTTGCTCTTCTATAGTTTCGGTCATGCACCGCAGGAGTTATTGTAACGGTAAAGGTAGCGCGATGCCTTGAATTCTTAAAAAGATTTCCGGTTTTGGGGATTGGGGATTGGTGAATGGTGAATGGGAAAAAATAGATAAAGGTTTTTCCCTTTCCCCCTTACCTCTTACCCTTTCCCCAGGTTCCCCAGGCGAAGCCCATCATTAATACCAAGAATCAAACCACATTCGGCGGTGGAATTCTTCGTCATTAAGCGGTAAACCTAGATAAATAGGTAGCCAATAGACAAAACCCCATAAAATTGCAAAGATAATGCTAACTGCGATCGCCCTCCACCAACGATTATTGCTAAATAAACAGCGATCTACCCAATATGCGATCGCTAAAAATCCAAAAACAACAGCCCCTAAATAATAGTAAATAAAACTACAGCGATGTACCAACATCCAAGGCAGCCAGTTTGCCCCATAATTTAGCAGAATATAAAGTTTAATCCACAATTGAGAGTCATTTGTTCTATGAAAGATAAATTTCTGCACGAGGGTTCCGATTAAGAAGAGAATCGCGATCGCACTCAACCACCATAAAATCGGATTGCCCATGCCATGCACGTCATAGACAATTTTTGAGTTGGCAGAATTGTTTGTTGTTTCGTAGAGATAGGCAACCGGACGAATCATTAATACCCAACTATACCAAGGAGAACAGTAAGGATGCACTTTCGCGTTATTGCCTAACTGTTGGTGAAACGTCCAGCTTTTTTCGTGCAATGCCCAAAATCCTCGATTGGGATAGAATTGCAAGTGAGGAATCCAAATTAAGCAATAAAAGATCGCTGGAACGATAGCTAATGCTAATAATAAAGCAATGATTTTGAGTTGAGTTAATTTCCGAACAAACGGTTGTATGGATATTTCTAAACGATTTTGCCACCAACGAATTAGCCAAACATTTATACAAACTAAATATATTCCTAATAAAAATCCCAATCCATACCATTTAACCGAAACAGTTGCACCAAAGAAAATTCCAGTCAAAATTAAATACAGCCAGCGTAAAATAAATTTAGTATTTAATGCTAATAAAAAACACCACTGACCCAATAATCCAAAGAAAACTATATAAATGCTTAATAAGGCATAACGCGACTCGACTAAAAGCAATCCATCAGCAGAAGTTAATAATCCTGCGATGAAAGCATAGCTGCGACGATGGCTTAATTGATAAGCAATTCCAGCAACAATTAAAGGAATCAATGAACCTGTCAGCGCATTAAGCCAACGGTAATTAAATGCTGAGTTTTGTTCTTGAAATATCCAACCTTGAAGGTTACTAATCCAGATAGCAAAAGCAATTAAATATTTTCCTAGTGGTGGATGAACGTCGAAAAATGGGGTATGAGTTAAATAGTCTTTGGCATATTTAACATAATAAACTTCATCAAATACAGGGCGATCGAATCTTCCCAATCCCCAAAATCGTAACGCTAATGAGGAAAAAAATAAAGTTGCGATCGCGATCCAAAACCAAGGAAGAGTTTGAAAATAAGAAGGGATTTTTCGAGCGTTCATTCTCTTCTCTCTTTATTTATAGGTTGGGTTAAGCAATAGCGAATTCCAACAAAGCTTGTTGATGTTGGGTTGAGGGACGAAACCCAACCTACAACTATTTAAAGTTATTTAAAATTTCAACCCATCGATACATTTTGCTTCTATAACTACAAAATCTTCTGTTTTAAAAATAGAGCAAATTTCCATTGCTTTTTTTAGAACTGGAATAGTATCTCCTTCTAGTTTAGCTTGAGCTTCTTGTGTATAAGGTTGAAACTGTTGTAACCAGCGATCGCTTAAATAATCTAAGTCAAAAGCATCTTGGTCGAGCAAGAATAAATCAATATTATAAGTGTTAATAAACTGTTTTACTTCTTCTGGGTTAGAACTATAATGTGCTTGAATTAGATCGATAATTTTTTGACGGATTTGACTGTAGTAGCCCCAATGATAGGGGATTGAATATTCCCTAGCAGTTAAAATGGAGCGCTGCGTAAAACTAGGCAAGTTACTATTTGTATCTTCTGCCAAGGAAGCAATAAGAATGTCTTTGGGTTGTTTCTGAAAAAAATCGTAGAGTTCGGGAGTTTGTCCAGTCAGGTAGACTTTAGTAGGAAAGTTGTCTAAAAAGCTAGGATAAAAAAGAATGACGAAATAAAGCAATATGGTAAAAAATAAAGCAATTATCGATTTAATAAAAGTTGATTTTAATGTCCATTTAGCAAGTGCGTCTAAAATTAAAGTTAAACTTATTCCGGTAGCTAAAGTAATCGCAATACTAAAACTATAAGCAGTATAACGATTGGGTAAATGAAGTTTAAATAAAAAAGCATGAGCGATGCAAAACATTATTAAAGAAACTAAAATAAGCTGCGGAATCAACCAAATTTTGGATTTAATTCGTTTAGCTAAGGGAAATAGTATTGGAAACTTAATAAAGATAGGTAAAAATAATCCAGTGATAAGCGTTAGAGGAACGAGTGGATAAGTAGAAAACATTCCACTGCGTCTACCTGTAAAAAAATATTGGAAAAAACTTTTATAAAAAAATTCGCTGCGTCCTCCTGGTAAAAATTCTGGTAATTGTTTTGCTTGTTCGACGCTAATAATTGGTGCAAATTCAGATTTAGTTAAAGCATAGGGAAGCATCACTAGTAATGCCATTCCTAAACCCATGAAACAAAAACGATAATCTTGAGAATTCTGCAAGAAGTAAAAGCCTTTTTTTTTCCATTTGATGAGTTGAATGATAAGAAGACCGCTACAAAGAAAAACACTATGAGGATAAAATAATCCTGCTACTAAAATTGTCGCCAAACAGGGCAATAAAGATCTACGAGATAGATAATATAAAAAAGCTAGTAAAATAACATAGGTAAATGCCCTCGGCGTTGCAGAAGCAATATCATCTCTCATCCAAACATTTTGGTTAAAAACTAAAGAGCAAAGAAATGCCGTTCCTGGGATTGGGATGAATTCTAGCGCCAAAGCAAAACAGTAAGTAGTAGTAATTAATGAGATAAAAATGGGTAAAATTTTATTGAAAATTAATGGGTTAATTCCAAGCGCGATCGCACCTCGATAAATTGTTTGATATCCAATCGGAGCAACCGATTGAAAATAATCGGCAATGAGATCGTTAGAAAACAATTCTGGATCGCTAAATCGCATCATCCAAAAAACGTGCTGTCGCGCATCGTCTTGCACGACATATTCGCTGCTAAATGCTTGTCGAACTGCTAAAAAGCTATAGAAAAGAGAAAAAGTTAGACTGAGAACCAACCAAAAAATTAGCTTTTTTCTAGAAATTTTTCGGTCATTACTGCCAAAAAAATCAAAGAGTTTAGCTAGATTAACTGCAATTTGATTCATATTAAACATTTAGTTAAAAAATCTCAATTCTAAAACTAGAATTTTAAAAATTATCTGTTCTCGGATGGCTTCATACAGATAGACTTCAGAATTTTATAGTTTCCCATTTCAAAACTCAACTGTATAAAAATAGAAGGCAAGTCCCAAGATTGCACAGTAATGTGAAATTTACTTTACCATTTTAGGTAAGATGCTTTTGTAGCGCGATCGCACCCATTCCAGAATAATCTAATCTAGCGATTAAAAAAATCTCCCATAGAATCCCCTATCTTGAGGCAAGATATAGCACAATACAAGATAGTTACAAAACTTTAGAAAACTTTTAAGACTGGGGAACATCATGGCGGCTGACGATCGCAAAAAACGGATAATGGAACATCTAGCAAAGAGTTCGGATGCAATAAAATCGATTGCGCCGAAAAGCATTAGCAAAGAAATTACTTCTGCAACTCCCGAACCTCCACCACCTCCAACCCCTACTCCAGAACCAACCCCCATACCGACTTCGGTTAAAATAAGCGACCGCAAACGGCGGATTATGGAACACGTAAATCGTACTAGCGCAGATTTAGCTGACCTATCACAAGACGAGAAAAAGCGCAAAAAGCAAGTTCTCGATCATGTTCGTAAGAGTCAAAGTTAAGCGTTAAATTCCGGTGAATGGTGAATGGTGACTGGGATATCGAGAAAGATGACTTAAGTAAACAATCGCCATTCGCCGATCGCGCTTGTTTGCTTAAAATATAATTACAATTAATTGAGTAAGTATAAGAAATTTTAAGTAAAGTCTATGGGAGAACGTCTAAGCGAACTATTAGAACCAATAGCTGCTTTTTTTCGCAGTTTAAATATGCCAGAACCCATCGTTCAATGGGGACATCCACTAATGATGGGAATTGTTGTCCTGGTAATGGGAAGTTATGTCGCCTATGCGGGATGGCGCAGCAGAATTACTAAAGATGGCGAAGTCGCTATGAAAAATCGTGCCGATCATCGCAAACTCGCTCCCTTGATGGCGCTATTTATTGCGCTAGGTTATACGGGTGGGGTTTTATCTTTGGTCGTGCAAGAAGAACCAATCTTAGAAAGTCCTCATTTTTGGACGGGTTCAATCGTATTGATTTTGTTAGCTATCAACGGTATTTTAGCTGCAACTGGATTTGGTGGCGACAAAAAAGAAATATTTCGGACAATTCATGCTTATGTTGGTAGTAGCGTCATGCTCTTAGCGATCGTTCATGCCGTATTGGGTTTGAATCTAGGTCTTTCACTGTAATTGTCTTTATTTTGACGGTTGTTGAGACAAGAATTTTCATGGCTTAAATCGCGTCTTCCAACTTTATGGACTAACTCTTATTTTGTGAGTACCGTGGGTGGCTCTCCTCTGTCAGTTGTGAAACAGTATATAGAAGACCAAAAACGTGTATAAAACAACTCGACTTAATTTAGAAAAAACAGAACAGTTAGATATTCTAGCTAGGGCTGCGGGAGAATTATACAGCCGTACTCTCGTTACATATTGGCGGTTACTCAGAAAGAAAGGGATATTTTTATCCCAATACGGGATGGAAAAACTTTGTATTTCTAACCAATTACACGCCCATACTTCTGATGCAATAGTCGGCAACTTCTATAGCAGTATTAAGTCGGCTAAAGCCAGAAAGAAAGCGGGTTCTACCGAGGCTAAATATCCTCGTCGTCGCCAGTATTTTTACAAAATCACCTGGAAGTTTGCCGCCATTAAGATAAAAAATGGACGGCTTCATTTGTCTAATGGTAAAGGTAATCCAGCTTTGGTTATACCTTGGCAATGGGACAAGCCAAAACAAGTAGAAATCGGTTGGAAAAAAGGCTTGGGTTATCAACTAAGAGCGAATTATCCAACAACTATCACCGATTCTCCAAAGGGAGACAGAGTAGCCGCCATCGACCAGGGCGAGGTTAGAACTGCAACTGTATTTGATGGTGAAAATACCACAATTTATAGCGGCAGATTGATACGTTCTAAGGTTAGGTATAGAGCAAAAACTATAGCTCAACTTGATGCTCGAATCTCGAAAACCAAGCGAGGAAGTAAAAGGAGAAAAACACTTGTTGCTACCAAACATAGAATAATTAGGCGACTCGATAATCAAATCAACGATATTTTGCACAAGCAATCCACCCATTTAGTTTCCACTCTGTTTAATGCAGGAGTGCAAACGGTTGTGATTGGCGATATCCGAAACATCAGAGATGCGATTAAATATGGCGCTAAAGTTAACCAAAAACTGCATTCTTGGAGTTTTGGTAAATATCGATGGATGGTTGAGTATAAGGCTCAAAAACTTGGCATGAAAACTGTACTCCAAGATGAGGCTTACACCAGTCAGACGTGCCCCGCTTGCGGTAAACGCCATAAACCAAAAGGACGCACCTATAAATGCAGTTGTGGGTTTGAGTACGACCGCGATGGCGTTGGTTCCTACAATATTAGAGCCAAGTATCTGGGGAACTTCGGTTCCCCTGTAGTTGGACTTATGGCGAGTCCCATTGGGGTGAGATTTGTCCCTCATCTCCAGTGTCGCTTAAAAACTAGCAATAGTGTTTAAGAATCTCGCGGCTTTTAGCCGTCGAGTCGTCAAGCAAAAGTAAGCAGTTATCGTTCCGTCTGTCACTGATTACTGATTACTGATGTGCTTGCTTTCTTTGTTCGAGATAATCTCTGTGAAAAGTCCACTCGCCATTTTTCATAAAACCCCAATCTCTAAGCTTAAATCCTCGAAAAAATAACGTCCAAGCACCATCAGAACCCCGTGCAATTTCTAATCGATGCAGAGATTGAGGAGAACTAATACGAAAATGCCCGACGCCGCGCCAGAACTTACCTTCTGGCGTTATTTCCCAATAACCACCTTTTAAAATCAGCGTCGCATACCACCAAGGATGATCGTGAAGGTCGTCGGGATCGCTCAGACAAATTTTGTGTATCATGATATTAAATGGGATATTTCGTGCCTGTTCGTCTTCAGCGACTTTATCTTTAAACAAAAGGTAATAACGATACATATAAGGTTGCAGGTTATCGCGATCGTAAATAACGCGCATTCGACCGAGTTTTTCGAGCAATTTTAAGAGCATTGTTAAGATTTACTATAAAATTTACTTCAAGACTAGCAAGAAAATCTTAAATGTGGCTTGCTTTTAAAAATATTGCGCAGCAGTAAAACCGATCGCACTAAAAAAATAGTCACAAATAAAGATAAAATTTTCAGGTTTTTATGAAAAACCGTCACTTACTTTTATTTATCTCGCTCGTTTTAGTAACGCTTCTCGGTCTAGCATTCAAGTTTTATAGGGGATTTGGGCAAGAATGGTTAAATAATAATGGGGCAGCTATTTGGTACGAAGTATTTTGGTGTTTGTTTTTCTTCTGGTTTTTTCCGACCAAAAAAGCTATGATTCTCATCCCAATATGGGTTTTTGTTGTAACCTGCATTCTAGAAATTCTACAATTGTGGCGATCGCCAATCTTACAAATGATACGCACTACTCTTATCGGTCGTCTCTTATTGGGTACGACTTTTTCCTGGTTAGATTTTCCTCATTATGCCGTCGGTTCTCTGATAGGTTGGTTATGGTTGCATCAAATTTACATTAACTCATACAAAAAATAATGGACGAGTCTCTTAAAGAAGTTACGATATATACGGATGGAGCTTGTCTGGGCAATCCTGGCGCGGGTGGTTATGGAGTTGTTCTGCTTTACGGTCAACATCGAAAAGAACTCTCTGGCGGATTTCGCTTAACTACTAACAATCGCATGGAAATGATGGCTGCTATTGTAGGATTAATGGCACTCAAAACTAAATGTGCGGTTACTTTACACACCGATTCTCAGTATTTAGTCAATGCCATAATAAAAGGTTGGGCGCAGCAATGGCAAAACAATGGCTGGAAGCGCAATAAAAAAGAAAAAGCTAAAAATCCCGATTTGTGGGAGCAATTATTAAGCTTATGTTCGCAACACGAAGTTAAATTTGTTTGGGTGAAAGGTCATGCAGGCATTGAAGAAAATGAATGTTGCGATCGCTTAGCAGTTAATGCAGCACAGCAAAAAGATTTACCATCAGATCGAGGTTATGAAGACTATATCAATTCAGAATTATAAAAGTCGCGATCGCCATGCAAATTATTAATGAAATTATTGAAATAGCAACCGATAATCAAATTAAAATTTATAATATTACTCCTTTAATTGAGAAGATATTAGTTAAAACCTCAATTCAAAACGGACAAGTTTTACTATTTTCTCGACACACGACAACTGCATTGGCAATTAACGAATACGAAGAAAGACTTTTAGAAGACCTCAAAGTTTATCTAAAAAAATTAGCTCCTCCTTCAGAAAAATATCTCCATAACGACCTACATTTAAGACCGAATATTCCTCCTGACGAACCAATGAATGCTCATTCTCATCTCATGGCAATGACATTAAGCACAAGCGAAATCATTCCCCTAATTAATGGGAAGTTGGGGTTAGGAACCTGGCAATCGGTTTTATTTTTTGAGTTAGACGGCCCGCGTTTAAGAACATTATCAATTCAAATTTGCGGACAATAAGCGCTAGATCGAGCGGTTAATTTTAAGTATATTGCAACGTTAAAATTTCGTTATTAAACGCAACGAATTGTACGCGATCGCGTGTATACCGTTGTTATAAAGTCTAACAAATCTATGTAAGCATAATAGATTTATGTTTTACACGTCATTTTTTTTAATTAAAAGTTAAATTTCCTTGATTTTTTTATGGGTTTGAGAGAAACTTAAAGTCCAATATAGTTAAAACACTTAAGAAAAACTACTTAACTAAGTTATGGCACTTATAGAAGGCGATTCTTTAGATAATTATTTGCGCGGAACTCTCGAACCCGACACTATTTTAGGATATGCAGGTCAAGACACCCTCTTAGGTTTACAAGGCGATGATAACCTTAACGGAGGACTTGGCAACGATAGTTTAGATGGTGGTACGGGAAATGATTATCTCGATGGCGGAAGTCGCGACCAACCTGCCGATCTTAGAGACTACGATACTCTCATCGGCGGACTCGGAAGCGATACGCTTATTAGTGGAAATAGTCCAGATGTAATGGGTTTGACCTTCGCCAACGGGGGAGATGGAAATGATTTCTTATATGGTCAACCCTGGAGTAACGATACTCTTTTAGGTGGCAATGGAGATGACTATATCAATTCCACAACCAACTCTATATTCGGCGCAGATTATAGTTATGACTCTCTCGAAGGCGGTTCTGGCAATGACACGTTGATAGGAGATGGGGATGCGCTTAATGGCGGTTCTGGCAACGATTTGCTTTCTCAACAATTCGGGGATGGTATTGCTTTTGGTGGAAAAGGAAACGATACTATCCAATTTGGTATTGGCAGAGATAGCGTCGATGGTGGAAAAGGGAACGATAGCCTTGATGGTGGCGCAGCCAATGATACTTTAGTAGGAAGTGATGGCAACGATACCGTCAAGGGGGGACAATACTCGATCTACAGTCGGTATGCTATTTATACTGGAGGCGGCAGCGATCTTATAGATGGCGGTGCAGGCAATGATGAATTGTATGGCGGTATAAGTTTTGCATTCGAGGAGGGAGGACAGGATGCAGTAGATAACGATACTCTTATCGGCGGAATGGGCAACGACACTCTTTACGGAGAAGAAGATAGCGACCTTGTAGAAGGAGGGGATGGAAATGACCTGCTTTATGGCGGAGGAGAAAGTACCGTTTTTGATAATTTTGGTTTTACTATTAATACAGACTCAGACGATACACTTATAGGAGGTCAGGGTAATGATATTCTAATAGGCGGTGGCGGCAATGACCTTTTGCGAGGTGGAAGAGGACGCGATCGCTTGGATGGTTATGGTTATGCTACAGATATAGATACCCTCACGGGTTGGAAAGATTCTGATACTTTCGTTTTGGGAAATGCTACAAGCGCATACTATCAAGGAGATGGTTATGCCATTATTACAGATTGGCAAAAAGGCGATCGCATCGAAGTTTATGGCAAGATTAACGATTATTCGATCGATACGACACAAAACAAAATTGGTAGCGATGCAAAAGATACTCAAATCTTTTATAAGAGCGATCTAATCGGAATCTTACAAGACTTAATCCAAATCGATCCTACAAATAGTTTTGTCTTTGTTTGAGGAATAAGATCGAGTTCGTTTAACTAGTAGAACTCGGCATAAATAGAATACCCAGATGATGGAACACTAGGGTTAGCTGAGATTAGCTGTTTAATGGGTACGTTATTTAAGCTGTGCTGTACTAGTGGTAATAACCCTATATCATTATTGCTTCTTTCTGATTATTCAACACAACACGAGCTAAGTCACTGTTAGGAATCCGAGACTTGTACGAGTTAGAGATTTAGACGCTATAAATGGCATAGAGTGGGCAAATTTGCCCACCCTACCTTTAAGAACTAAGAAGACGTATTGATAACTGGTTTAATATTTCCTTTCTTGCGGCTCAAATCGATTAATTACTACAGGCATATAATTAATATCGATTTCCGCAGGAGAATAATAAGCCAAAGTATGTTTGAGAAAATTCTCATCGTCTCGCGATGAATAATCCTCTCGCGAATGCGCGCCTCGGCTTTCTTTACGATTAAAAGCCGAAGCTAAAATGATCTCTCCAACCATCATTAAACTTTGTAATTCAAGCGCTTCTATTAATTCTGTATTCCAGCAACTATTCTTATCGTCGAGATAAATTTGGGAATATTGTTGTTTTAACTCTTGTATTTTTGTCAATCCTTCTTTCATCATTTCTTCAGTGCGAAAAACGCCACAATGTTCGGTCATGCAATCTTGGAATTGCTGGCGCAACTGACCGATGCGAATCGTGCCTTTTTGGTCGAAGAGCGTTTGAATTTGCTTTTTGGTCGCACTAAGATAAGATTGAGCGTCAAGTTCGGGTAATTTACGGTCTTTTACGTATTGCGCGATCGCGGCTCCCGTCAGCTTACCATAGACGACGCATTCAAGTAGAGAATTGCTACCCAAACGATTTGCCCCGTGAACCGATACGCAAGAACATTCCCCCGCCGCAAAAAAGCCTTCGACTAAACTATCTGCACTCCGACGCACTTGACCTTTTGTATTGACGGGAATTCCTCCCATACAATAATGAACGGTAGGACGCACGGGCATGGGTTGATGTACTGCGTCGATACCTAAAAGTCGATGCGCTTCCTCCCAACAGAAAGGAATGCGACTCATAATCTTTTCTTTCCCCATATGGCGCAAATCCAGATAGACGAAGGGGCCTCCCGCGCTACCATCGGGATGAATGCCTCGTCCAGCGCGAATTTCTAGGGTAATGGCGCGAGAAGTAATATCGCGGGGTGCAAGTTCCATGCGACTCGGCGCATAGGTTGCCATAAAGCGATCGCCTTCGCTATTAATTAAATAGGCTCCTTCTCCGCGAACAGCTTCTGAAATTAATACTCCCACTGGATACAAACCCGTGGGATGGAATTGTACGAATTCCATATCTTCGAGGGGAAGACCCGCTGCCGCAGTCATCGCTAAGCCATCGCCTGTAGAAGCATAGTCATTGGAAGTAGTATTAAATACTCTTCCATAACCCCCCGTTGCAAACATGACGACTTTGGTACGGACGATTTCTATCTCGCCGTCGTGGATATGATACATGACTAAACCTTTCGCCTCTCCTTCTTCGACAATTAGTTGCATCACGTACCATTCGTCATAAATCTTTACGCCATTGTGACGCAGATTGTTAACCAATTCGTGTAAAATCGCATGACCTGTCTTATCGGCTGCATAACAAGTGCGTTTGTGAGAATGTCCGCCAAATGCGCGTTGGGCAATTCTTCCATCATTTAGGCGCGAAAAAAGAACCCCCATATGTTCTAAATCAATAATGACATCTGGGGCTTCTTTGGTAAGGATTTCTACTGCGTCTTGGTCTGCTAAATAATCGGAACCTTTTACAGTATCAAAAGCGTGTGCTTCCCAACTGTCTTCGGGGTCTACATTTTTAAGCGTTGCTGCAATTCCTCCTTGTGCTGCGACGGAGTGGGAACGTATGGGATGAGTTTTAGCAACGAGGGCAACATCAATACTGGGGTTAATTCGTTTAATTTCCAGGGCGGCGCGACAACCCGCTAAACCACCGCCGACAATGACAACATCGTGTTCTCTCATCTTCAATAAGTGTAAGGTGGATCTCTAGATCTATCCTGACGCAAATCAAAACTAATTTCTGTAAAGCTACAGAACTTTTTTAGGGTTCGATTAAATGTTGTTCCTTATCTCGATATTGCCGAATTAATCTGCGTCGATTAATCGGCGGATAGAGAAGGATAGAGACTAGCGGTAAACCACTTGCAAGAGTTCCTGCGATCGCCCAAATATTACTAAATCCCAATTGAATTCCGAAGCCAAGACTTATTCCCATTAAAATCGTTAAACTTGGCAGTAAAATCGATCTAACTCGCTCGAATTCTTGCTTTCTCATTTGTTTGAATATTTGGATAAAAAGCCAAATGATTGAGCCGGGGATAAGCGCTACAATTGCAAGTCCGCCTGCAATAGACAAAGCAATTAAAATAATTTTGATCGACCAGATTGCAATTCTAACGCCCAGCCAAATCAAGAAAGCGATCGCAATTAGATAGCCGAGTGCTTCATCTCCACTTTTGTTCATTGGTTAAAATCCCGGATGATAGTACCAAACTTGCTTGACAATTTCATTGACTTTTACGTATGTTCGCTTAGCTAATTCAATTTCAACAGGAATTAATAAACTCGTTGCCAGTAAAAGAGATAACCAGATAGCAGGAATTTTTTTATTTTGAATGGGTAGGGGAGCAGTCCGAAGCTTGAGATTAATTGTCTGTGTTTCTGGCGATGAATTAGCGATCAAAACTAATTGACGTTCGTAGATTTTTTCAGCTTGAAGCCTCGAAGTGTCTACTTTAATTTTTAAATTGACTAAATTACTATTAAATTGTTGTTTATTAAAAGAAATCCAAGTGCGATCGGCATCTGGTTTAGTAATATCGCTAGGATGGGGAACAACTTCGCATTTTCCTTCTAAAACAGTTTCAGGAATAGAATTATTTATTGTTAAAGGAATTATCAGCTTTTCTCCGAGTTTTGTTGCAGTTAAGTCAAACGTCGATTGACTCAATTTAACTTCTGGGATTCGGATAACATAAAGTGGTTTTAAAGCTTCTAAGGCTTCTTCTGCATTCTTAAAGCGCTCTTTTAACTTTGGCTGCACCATTTGCTCTAGCCAATTGATGAATCGCAAATTCAAGCGAGGAAGCAAATGTTTAAATTCAAGATAATAAGGATCGTCTTCTGCTGTTAACTCCTGAATTTGTGTCGATTTTTTTCCAGTTAGAAGACAAATTAAAGTCGCTCCTAAACTATAAAGATCGGAGGCTTCTGTTGGTTTCCTCACTTGTTCTGGAGGAATAAAACCTGGAGTTCCTTTAAAAACACTACTGCCAAAAACTTCTTGACTTCCAATTCGAGCAAAGCCAAAATCAATTAAATAAACATTTAAATCGGAATCGACTAAAATATTTTCGGGTTTAATATCTCGATGAATAACAGGAGGAATGCGATTTTGCAAAAAAACTAGAATTTCTAAAAGGCGAATAGCAATTTTTTTAATTTCTTCAGGCTCAAAACTACGAGTTTTTTCTAAAGATGGAGCATTCTTGTACTCTTGAATCAAACAAAAACCATCTTCGGTTTCAAAACTTTCTAAATAACGAGGAATTCCAGGATGTTTTAGTCCTTGCAAAACTTCTATTTCTCGTTCGTAAGTTTGAAATCCAGACCAATTAGTCCCCGCGATCGCAAAACAAAATTGTTTGAGAACTACCTCTTCATTAGTTTCTAGTTTTTTAGCTTGCCAAGTGATTCGTCCTCCCTCGCGATTGCGTCCTAATTCTTTGATGACTTGATAACCATAATTTTTGAAATCTGGAAATAAATTCATATTCTTGTTTTGAGATGAAATTAATAATAATTTTTATAACAATTCTCTTTTAGATAGAGTACATACCTTATAGTTTTAAGTTCAGATGACAAAAGTTAAAATCTATCTTAATTAGTCAAGAGAAGCACTATAGCTTATGTTACGATTTTAATATAGATAGACTGGGCAGTAATTTTGTAAAATTTATTAAACTCATCCTCGATCCTGCATGATAGTTAAAGGTAGTCCTAATAAGCTTGCAGATATGTAGCGAAATCAATCGCGATCGCGCATTGTCATCAAAGATTCTTAAAAAATCGAGATTCTATTCTATTATTTATAGTATTTCTGCCCAATACACCATATAGATGGCAAACATAATAACTGGAAAACCAAGAATCTTTTGGCAATCCATAGAAGTTGCCATCAATACACGCACATGAGCAAAAGTCAGAAAGACTAAGATTTTCGGAAGCCGAGTGCGGTGAAAATCGCACGCTCGGATTTCACAGGGAGGTGCGGAGCGTCATAGCTCCCATCGACCCTACTCAATTAGCTGGTTGCTGTTATTCCCTGTTGATGCGCCCAAATCGCCGCGCTAGTGCGATCGCGCAGGTCTAGTTTTTGTAAAATAGCATGAACGTGAACCCTCACGGTTCCCGTAGCAATGTGTAAATCTTCTGCAATTTCTTGATTGGTCTTGCCAGCAGCAATTAAGGCTAAAATTTCTAATTCTCGTTGAGTGAGGGGGTTAGCAAGGTCGGCTTTTGGGATGGGAATAGCAGTATTGCGAGCAACAGCAGCGCGAATTTCTGCGGTAACGGTTGCATCCCACCAGGAAGCGCCAGCAGCTACGGAACGCAACGCCAAAATCAACGAATCTGACTCGATTCCTTTGAGGCAGTATCCAGAAGCCCCAGCCGCAATCAATCGCTCGATTAAAGGCTTTTGGGAATGAGACGTTAGAATTAAGACGGGTAAATTAGGATGATGCTGTTTGATTTGACGACAGGCTTCAACGCCTCCTATACCAGGAATTCCAACATCTAAGACTACAACATCCGGTAAATATTGATTGGTCAATTCTACGGCACTTTCGCCATCAATCGCTTCGGCTACGACTTCTATTCCTGGTTCTTTTTGCAGTCTGACGAACATTCCCAGACGAAATAGTTCGTCATCTTCAACAAGTATAATTCTCAATTTGTTCATACAGGATGAATAGGCAAGACAGCGGGCAAACAAAAACCAAAAACAGCCCCTTGCGGGGAGCGATCTTCTGCCCAAATTTTACCGTTATGGGCTTCAATAATTTGCCGACTCAGATACAGCCCCAATCCCGAACCCGTTGCTTGTCGGTTGCTAGCGCTTTGATAGAAACGCTCGAATAGATGGGGTAACTCTTCTTTAGTAATACCGAGTCCGCGATCGCAAACTTTCACGATATTTTGTTCTCCTTCGGTTTCTAGGATAACTTCAACTTTACTACTGCGAGGCGAGTGGTTAATTGCATTAGCGATTAGATTGCTCAACACGCGCTGAAGTTGCAGGGGATCGCCTTTTACCCAGAAGTGAGAGCGAAAATCGGAGTCAGCACATTTCATGGCGACATAAACCTGACGAGAAGCCGCTAAATCGATGGTAGTAGCGATGACTTCTGAGGTTAGGGTAGCTAGATTGACGGGTTGGAGTTGCAGTTGCAGCCCTTCGGTATCGTTGCGATAAACATCGAGTAACGTTTGCACTAACTGGAGGCTGGAAGAATGAGATCGCGCCATCATTTCTAGTACTTTCGCTTGCGTGGGAGCGATTTTACCAAAATGTTCGTTTTGAAGGCTTTTAATCGTTTCAATTGCACCTAAGATTGGCGTTTTTAAATCGTGGGTAAGCGTGGAAACGAAATCTTCGCGTAGAGATGCTAGTTTTTTTTGACTGTTTAATTGTTCTCGTTGACGGGCGATCGCTTCTTCATAATAACGGGTGCGATAGCTTAACCATCCGGTTACTGTTAGTGCTAGTGTAGCAATTAAGCGATTTGCTATGGTAGCCGTATTATTGAGTTTAATAGTTGGGATAAATAGATTCGATAAAGTAAAAAAAATAGCTAGTATTGTTACATTCAAAGTGGCTTTTCCGCCTGAAAGAGTATTTACAAGCAAAATTGAACCGATATAAAGATAGCCAAAGACAAATTCTGAGGGCGTTGTATATTCCAAGACAATTACTAAAACAAAAATCGCCCAAACAAACCAGTATTTAAACTTTTTTTGGCTTTGTTTTCTAAAAATCTTCCTAACCTTGAGCCACAGTTTTTTTCGTTTTGTCATCGCTCATTAAAAATACTTTTCCAACCGCCTCTTTTTTAAGATTATGTGCTTTGCCGATGTTTTTCATAATACTTACGAATATGCGATTACTAAAACAAAAAATTCCCAAATCGCGATCGCGTTGGCGTGACCCGTCCCCTGAACATAGCGTTTTTGAAGACGTTTTGCATTTACAAACAGGCTCATACTTTCTCTAACCCCGCCGTAGAGTTTTTCGATATGATAAAAATCTTGGCAATATCCGGCAGTCTACGAGCTAATTCTTCCAATACAGCTATCTTACGAGCAGCAATTGGATTAGCACCAGATAATCTCAATATCTCTCTCTACAATAGATTAGGCGACCTTCCACATTTCAATCCCGAACTCGACGGCGACAATTCCCCTGAATCAGTCAAGGATTGGCGCACTCAGCTTAAAGAAACAGCATTAGCACTTAAATCGCTACAGATTAATTCGATGATTCACTTTAAAACTTTTGTAAAATATCGCGATCGCATTATGACAGTTCTCTTTTAGATGAGGTACATAGCTTGTAGTTTTAAAGCAGATGGCAGATGGCAGCGCTGCTCGGAAAGCGCGTCCTGCGCGACGGAGTTAGATGTTCTTCACTTATTTGTTTGAGAACCGCTATATCTGCACTGCCTATTATTCCTATGATTTACAACTCATCTATACTTCCAGATATATATTGACCAATATAAGTAAGGATAAAAGTGTTTATCCCACCAATAAATTTTTATAGTTGTTGATAGATTTACGGAGCTAAATATTATCGTCAAAATATTAATAACTCAAGTTGATAGTAACAAAGATCGAAGTTTTCGATCTTCTCTACCCATTTTCTATTAACCAGTGAAGTCTTCTGGTAACTGGTCACTGGTCACTGATTTAGTCAGGAGTTTTTTTAATTCATGTTGCAAGGATTGATTCAAATTGCACTAACGAGCGCGATTTTTGTAGCGATAAGCCCTCTATTGGGAGGGTATATGGCTCGCGTTTATATGGAAAAAAAAACCTTCCTCGATCCTATTTTAAATCCTATAGAGCGATCGCTATACGCGATCGGCGGCATAAAAACGAAAGAAGACATGACGGGTTGGCAGTATGCAAGAGCTATACTCTACAGCAACCTGATAATGTCGCTTTTAATTGCTTTTATTCAATTTAATCAAGGATGGTTGCCTTTTAACCCGACTGGATTAAGTGCCCCCACTTGGGACACGATTTTGCATACTACGATTTCTTTTATTACCAATACTAACCAACAACATTATTCTGGCGAAACGACTTATAGCTATCTCAGTCAGTTTGCTGGGTTGGGTTTTATGATGTTTACTTCTGCGGCGACAGGTTTGGGAGTAGGAATTGCGTTTATTCGCGGACTGACGGGCAGACCCTTGGGTAACTTTTATGTAGATTTGATTCGCTCGATAACTCGGATTTTGTTGCCGATTAGTATCGTCGGAACTGTCATTTTAATTGCTGCGGGAATCCCCGAAACGCTGGCTGGCCCAACCGTAGTACCAACTCTCGAAGATCCTAACATCTCTCAAGCGATCGCGATCGGGCCCGTTGCTCACTTTGAAATCATCAAAGAACTAGGAGAAAATGGCGGCGGTTTCTTTGCTATCAACTCTGCCCATCCCTTTGAGAATCCCAATGGACTGACCAATCTTATTGAGATTGTGAGTATGGTATCTATCCCTTCAGCACTTATTTACACCTATGGCGTATTTGCTAACAACCGCAAACAGGCGTGGTTGATTTATGGAATGGTGCTGGCAATTTATCTACTGTTTGTTATCCTAACCGCCGTTGGCGAGTCTCAAGGAAATCCAGTTGTTAACGCTCTCTTGGGCAGTTTGCAACCTAACTTAGAAGGCAAAGAAGTCCGCTTTGGTTGGGCGCAATCTGCCTTGTTTGCCACGACGACCACCGGAACCATGTGCGGTGCTGTAAATGCTTTACACGACTCATTCATGCCGCTAGGCGGTTTTGTACTCCTATCCAATCTGTTCCTACAAATCGTCTGGGGAGGTCAGGGAACGGGAACCGCTTATCTGTTTGCCTACTTGATTCTGGCGGTATTTGTGACGGGGTTAATGGTAGGACGAACCCCAGAGTTTTTGGGACGCAAAATTGAGAAACGCGAGGTCGTACTTGCCAGTTTCTTGATTTTGTTAATCCATCCGATTTTTATTTTAATTCCAGGCGCGATCGCGATGGCTTTTCCCGACCAGCTATCGGGAATCAGCAATCCTGGCTTTCACGGTTTAACCCAAGTAATTTACGAGTACGCTTCGGCTGCTGCTAACAATGGTTCTGGGTTTGAAGGCTTGGCAGACTCCCAACCCGCCCCAACAGGCTTATGGTGGAACCTAAGCGCCTCTGTTAGTTTGCTTGGCGGACGTTATATTCCAGTTATCTGCTTGCTCCTTTTAGCCGATGGGATGTCGCGCAAGCAACCCGTCCCCATGACAACAGGAACGCTTCGTACCGACACTGGCTTATTTACAGGCGTGACGGCTGGCGTAATCCTAATTCTGGGCGCATTAACCTTCTTTCCCGTTTTAGCACTCGGTCCCATTGCGGAGGCGTTTAACATTTATCAGTAATTTGTAGCGCATGGCGTGCGCCCTTACAAAAGAGTAGGTTGAGTCATCGCGATAGCGAAACCCAACAAAGCTTACAGATGTTGGGTTTCGTTACCTCAAACGCCAGTCGCTCTACTTGGGGAAACCCCAAGACCGCGCTGGCTCCCCAACCTACAAAAACTGTTACCAATCACCAATCCCCAAAACATGAAACCTATTCAATTTATTGAAAATATTGCCGAAATGTCGATTGAGTGGCGCAGACAAAAATTACCTTTCTACCTATTTCTTGCGCTGTGCGTCAATCTCGTTCTTGCGCCAGGGGTTCTAGCTGCTACAGGCGGCGACCTTTCCCGATTGCAAGCGTGGGCGATCGCACTTTTAGGCATCGTTACTATAACTCTTTCGGGCTACCTTTTTGTTGTTATGTTTCAACCGGAGCGATTTTAAATGAGTATTGTTCGAGAAACAAGCAGAGCAATTCGAGTTACGCTCGTTCTTTGGGTAATTACAGCGATTATCTATCCTTTAGCTATGGTTGGCTTCAGTCAGGCGGTCTTTCCTTACCAAGCCAACGGCAGCTTGCTTAAAAATGCCCAAGGACAAGTTATTGGTTCTGCACTTATCGGTCAACCGTTCGCCTCAGATCGCTATTTTAACAGCCGTCCCAGCACGACTAGCTACAGTACGGCAAATCCCAACAATGATGAAGCAGGCGTTCTCAAAACGGGAGTTTCTGGTGCTAGTAACTTAGCTCCCAGCAATCCCGCATTGTTAGAAAGGATTGCAGGTAATAACGACCCAGATCCAAGTAAAAAAATTCAGGGAGATTTTAACCGCCTCAAAGAAGCAGGAATCGCCCCAACCGCAGACTTAGTTTATACGTCGGGTTCGAGTCTCGACCCTCATATTACAGTAGAAGCTGCCAGAAATCAGGTCGATCGCATTGCCAGAG
Organism: Hydrococcus sp. Prado102; assembly: GCA_025454425.1. GTDB lineage: Bacteria > Cyanobacteriota > Cyanobacteriia > Cyanobacteriales > Microcystaceae > Hydrococcus. The sequence goes on from JALOOL010000015.1 coordinate 23,705, forward strand.
TTAGAAACCTACAACCCAATAAAGTTGAAGCATTAATTACTCAAAATACCGATAGTCGATTCCTGGGAATCTTTGGCGAACCTGGCGTAAACGTGCTGAAACTAAATCTAGCATTAGATGCTTTGCAAACCTAGCTAAAATCTTATCCCCAGTTGCATTCAAACATCTCACTTTTTCTCTTTTCCTCCTCTGCGCGACGGCAGTTCCTCCTCGACGGAAACCGCCAAGACCGGACTGCCTCCTCTGCGACTCTGCGTGAGATAAAAAAACAACTCTTATGAACAACAATCGCACAAGACTAGAAAGATTTCAAAAAAGACTTACAAAAGGCAGAAAACCGAAGAAAGTTGACAATAACCAGCTATATAAACGTGCATTTAAAGAGTCTTTTGTCAAGCTTAACCCAAAAGTAATGGTCAAAAACCCAGTCATGTTTATGGTTTGGGTTGGCACTATTATTACTGCACTATTGACCTTCGATCCCAATTTATTTGGCACGGTTCCAGGGGAAAATGAGCGTTTTTTTAACGGTTTAGTTACCCTAATTCTCTTTTTCACAGTCGTGTTTGCCAATTTCGCCGAAGCAGTTGCAGAAGGACGCGGTAAAGCACAAGCCGATACGCTACGCGCTACTAAATCGGATACGACAGCAAGACGAGTTTTGCCAGATGGTTCTACTGAAGAAGTCAGTTCGACCAAACTTCGTAAAGGCGACATCATCCAAGTTATTGCTGGCGATATGATTCCTGCCGATGGCGAAGTCATTCAGGGAGTCGCATCGGTAGATGAATCTGCCATCACTGGAGAATCTGCACCCGTCCTTAAAGAACCTGGTTCGGATGTTGCCAGTTCCGTCACCGGAGGAACAAAAATTCTCTCCGATGAATTAACCATCCGCGTCATGTCTGACCCCGGTCAAAGTTTCCTCGATCGCATGATTGCCCTCGTCGAAGGCGCAGAACGCAGCAAAACCCCCAATGAAATTGCCCTTACGGTTTTGTTAGCCGTTCTCACCCAAGTCTTTTTAATTGTCGTGGCAACGATACCACCTTTAGCCAACTACGTTAACAGTCCGGTGGGAGTAGTGACGTTAATTTCGCTGTTAGTTGCCTTAATTCCGACTACTATCGGCGGATTGCTAAGCGCGATCGGGATTGCTGGGATGGATCGGGTGGCACAATTTAACGTCGTAGCGACCTCTGGAAGGGCGGTAGAGGCTTGTGGAGACATAAATACGCTTGTTTTGGATAAAACGGGAACGATTACGCTCGGAAATCGCTTAGCAGAACAGTTTATTCCCGTTAACGGTTACTCGGAACGAGAAATTGCCAATATTGCCCTTTCTGCTAGTGTTTTTGATAGCACGCCCGAAGGAAAATCGATCGCGAGATTGGCTTCTAATATGGGAGCTAGTATAAATTTCGATAGCGGGCAAGCAGAAGCGATTGAATTTTCTGCTAGAACTCGCATGAGTGGAACGGATTTACCCAATGGGGGAGAATATCGCAAGGGTGCGGTTGAAGCGATTAAAGGATTTGTTCGTTCTCGCGGCGGTCGAGTTCCTTCCGAATTAGATGACGCTTACGAAAGAGTTTCTCGCTTGGGCGGTACTCCCTTAGCTGCTGCTTATAATGGGGATTTGTACGGCGTAATCTATCTCAAAGATATCGTCAAACCAGGAATCCGCGATCGCTTCGATCAGTTGCGTCGCATGGGCGTTCGCACCGTTATGCTAACGGGAGATAATCGCATTACGGCTTCGGTAATTGCCACAGAAGCAGGAGTTGATGACTTTATTGCCGAAGCAACGCCAGAAGATAAAATTTCCGTCATTCAACAAGAACAACAGCAAGGAAAATTAGTTGCCATGACCGGAGATGGAACCAATGATGCGCCTGCATTAGCGCAAGCAAATGTCGGTTTGGCGATGAATTCGGGAACGCAAGCAGCAAAAGAAGCGGCAAATATGGTGGATCTCGATTCCGATCCTACCAAACTCATCGATTTGGTAACGATAGGCAAACAACTTTTAATTACTCGCGGCGCGTTAACAACCTTTTCCCTTGCTAACGATATCGCCAAATATTTCGCGATTATTCCAGCTATGTTTGCGGCGGCTGGTATTGGTAGTCTTAATATTATGGGATTAGCTAGCACGCGATCGGCTATTTTATCGGCACTAATTTACAATGCGCTGATTATTCCCGCTTTGATTCCTTTAGCCTTAAAAGGCGTAGAATTTAGACCGCTAACGGCTAACCAGTTATTAGTACGCAATATCTTAATTTATGGTTTGGGTGGGATTATTGCACCGTTTATTGGGATTAAAATATTTGATGTATTAATTTCAGCAGTAGGTTTAGCTTAACAGTTATCAGTAATCAGTTATCAGTAATCAGTTGAGCGATAGCCCACCCTTACAGCTACGAATGTTAAAGATTTAGCCTATGATCTATTCAAGCGAAATCGCAGCCAACGGGAAAAATCCCGATCGCACCCCAGATAAGCTTTACGAACGTTCTACCAAACGAGGCAAACACAAGATTTTTATCGGGATGTCTCCTGGCGTGGGCAAGACTTATCGAATGCTTGAAGAAGGCAAAAGCTTGAAAGAAGAAGGGATCGATGTCGTTATCGGATTGTTAGAAACCCACGGACGCGAAGAAACCGCTCAAAAAGCCAAAGGATTAGAGGTCGTTCCCCTGAAAAAAATGGTTTTGCACGGGCGATCGCTCCCCGAAATGGATGCCGATGCGATTATCGCCCGACAGCCACAACTGACGTTAATTGACGAATTGGCACATACTAATATACCAGGCTCGAAGAACGAGAAACGCTATCAAGATGTTGAGGAAATTTTAGCCGCAGGAATCGATGTCTATTCCACTGTTAACATACAACATTTAGAAAGCCTCAACGATTTAGTGTTCAAGATTTCTGGGGTTATCGTGCGCGAACGAATTCCCGATCGCTTGTTCGATGAAGCTGATGAGGTTGTTGTCGTCGATGTAACGCCCGAAACGCTACAGGAACGATTGAGTGAAGGAAAGATCTATGCACCCGAAAAAATCGATTCTGCTTTGCGGAATTTCTTTCAGAAAAAAAACTTAATCGCCTTGCGGGAATTGGCTTTGCGCGAAGTAGCAGATAACGTTGAAGACGATGGATTGGAAGCTAATCAAAAAGATTACTGTAATATCTGCGAGCGAGTTTTAGTCTGTATCTCCACCTATCCTAATTCAATTCAATTATTGCGACGCGGGGCGCGAATTGCCAATTATATGAATGCCGATCTCTACGTATTATTCGTAGAGAATCCAGAGAAATTTCTCACCAAAGCAGAGAGTTTGCATATCGAAACCTGCACTCGACTTTGCGAAGAATTCGGCGGAGAGTTTATGCGAGTTAAATCCAGCAATATTTTCAGTACGATTGTAGAAGTGGCAAAATCTCAGCGAATCACTCAAATTGTTATCGGAGAAACCCATCGTTCTCGTTTAGCGTTATTTTTTAAAGGAGCGATCGCGCAAAGATTAGTGCGATCGCTCCCCGATGTCGATATTCACTTAATCGGCGATCGACCAGTCAACTCAGTTTAATTTATTCGTCCAAAACTTGACGGATACGTTGTTCTAAACGTTCGAGATCTAAACCGCCTTCGTCGCGGGTAATGCGTCGTACCGTCACATTAACATGAGCCAAGTCCGATAATAGATCCTTGAGAATCTCTTGTTGCTGGCGCGCTTGTACGACTTCCTGCGGTTCCTGTACGAGGTCGCGAATAACGGTGTCTTCCGCGCGAGAAGCCACTATCGGTTGCGATTGGTCTTCTATGTAAATAAAAGTGCGCCGTCCTGGGCCTCTGTCTTCATCAACGGGAATCACTGCGGTTACTCGATCTGAGCGTATATACTTTCCATAGCCCAGATGTACTAACGTTGATGGCTGAATTTTCATATAGTTGCATTCTCTTGTCACTTATCTCTATTATAAAAACTTATAAATCGCTTGGAGGCAAGAACCAGCAAGGTTTTCACGCCATTTTAGTAGGGATAACACTAATACAGGAAAACGGCTTCGCCTGGGTAAAGGGAAATGGGGAAAGGGGAAAAGATTGATGAAAGTTTTCCCCCTTAACCTTTACCCTTTTCCCAACTTCTAAAAGAAGTTTATTCTACATTTCGCTCCACGATCGCGATATTCCACTGACCGAATTGACTGGTTTGGAAGGCGATTTGTCGTCCGTCGCCGCTAATGGTAGGATGGCTTACGGTTCCTCGCACGTTGGCACTGAGGAGTTCCGATCGTTGGGAGAGGCGATCGTAGATCATAATATCCGTTCTACCGCGTTCAGTGGAAACATAAGCGATATAGCGTCCATCTGCACTCAATGCAGGTTGGTCTTGACTCGAATCGCGACGATTTAAATTGGGTAAGGGAATAAGGCGGCGCTGTTGTACTTCTAACAAATAAATATCTCGATTTCCATTGCGATCCGATGCAAAAGCCAAGTATTTACCATCGCTGCTATAAGCAGGAGATTCATCGGGATACTGACTGTTAAGATCTCCAACTGGAATTTGAGGCGAAACAAATAAAGAACTATTACAGCCTCCAATGGTCAAAATTGGCAGCAAAACTAGATAAAAAGAGAGAAAACGAGATAAAAACATGAAACCTTCTAAGCAGCATCAACAGCTAAGTTCCTCAAACGCTCAAATAAAGTATGTGAGACTTTGTTCCTTGCTCCCAAAACTTTACCTCATCTATTTAAGGATGGTTGAGTGGGAAACGCGCTACCGACGTTTGTCGCCAAATTAGTTTATCCTGGAAGAGATTATCGTTTACGTAACTTTACAAAATTTGGTTGGCAATAAAACCTATGCAATGCGTCATTCACCGTCGAGCGCAGTTTAGCGCGAGTCATCGCTATTGGTTGCCAGAACTCGATGAAGCAGAAAATCGGGAGAAATTTGGGGCTTGTAGTCGCTTTCCCGGACACGGACATAACTATGTCTTGTATGTGTCTCTTGTTGGAGAAGTGGATAAGTATGGCATGGTGCAAAACTTATCTAATGTCAAACGAGTTATTAAGCAAGAAGTCACCAGCCAACTAGATTATGGCTATCTCAACGACGTTTGGCAAGAATTTCAACAAACCTTACCGACAACAGAAAATATTGCCAGAGTTATTTGGCATCGGTTAGCCCCCCATCTACCGCTGGTTAACATTCAGCTATTTGAACATCCCGATTTATGGGCAGATTACAAGGGAAATAATATGGAAGCAACTCTAACTGTCAAAACTCATTTTAGTGCCGCTCATCAGTTGGCTTTACCCGAATTAAGCCAAAACCAAAACAATGAAATTTATGGTAAGTGCGCTCGTCCTAACGGTCACGGGCATAATTATCATCTAGAAATCTCGGTAGCAGGTGAAATCGACCCGCGTACTGGTATGTTAGTCGATTTAGTAGCTCTGCAAAAAGCGATCGACGATTATGTGGTGGAGCCTTTCGATCACACTTTTCTTAATAAAGATATTGCTTATTTTGCTAATGTAGTGCCAACGGCTGAAAATATTGCTTTGTACATCGCTCAAATTCTACAACAGCCCATTCGAGAACTTGGCGCGGAACTCGATAAGGTTAAATTGATTGAGAGTCCTAATAATTCTTGCGAAATTTATTGTCGTCGCTCAAGTGACGCGATTGCCCAAGGGGCAGCGGCAGAGCCGATCGCTAATTCTACGACTAAAGAACCTACTTTAGCAGTTAAATAATAAAAATTTTGGGACAGATTTAGCGATAACTTGCAGCGATCGCACTTAGGCGCTTATTCTGTCCCTTTTTCTTTTACCCCAATAATAAACTCTCGGGATCGAAAAATACGATTCAAAAAAGCATTAAACGAAAATTAACAAAAATGGGCATACCGTTAGGTTTCGGTAACACCCTATTATCATTTTTTGTCTCTTAAGTCACCGATATTAACTCTCGTCGCCTTACATCAAGTGTAAATAAGCAGCTTCAGCTTCTATCTGACGGACGAGTTTGTCATTTCCCTGCGCTCTAGCAACTTCCAAGCGATGCTGTAGATTTCGACGCAGAGATTCTCTATGAGCGCGAGCGGCTTCTGTTACCATTTGTTGACGATTTTTGTTTGCGATGGACATTTTTCTAATGCAACTTAATATATAGTACACTTCCAACATAACATTTTGTTTGGCTCTTGTATGTCTTGTTACTGAAAATTCACAGAAATTCTCGTCGTTCTGTTCGCCCATCGATGCTGTGAGACAAACAAAGACGAGATTGAGCGAGCGTGAAGTATATAAAATGGTTGTATGCCCGAAAAGCCAGGATTTGAATGGACGGTGCGATGATGTCTCACGACCGAATAATTGCTTTACTTAGCGACTTTGGCTTGCAAGATATTTATGTCGGTGTCATAAAAGGCGCGATCGCAAAAATTGCCTCTCAACTAAAAGTAATCGATTTAACGCATCAAATTCCACCTCAAAATATTGCTGCCGGACGGTTTTGTTTGATGGAGGCTTTTCCCTACTTTCCTGCTGAAACAGTTTTTGTTGCTGTTGTCGATCCTGGTGTAGGAACTCAACGACGGGGGATAGCGGTACAGTTTGAGAAAGGATATCTCGTCGGCCCTGATAACGGCTTATTTAGTGGCGTTCTGGGCTTATCGCCCCCGCTAGCTGCGGTAGAATTAACCAATCCTCATTATTGGCTTTCTCATTATCCAAGTTCTACCTTTCACGGACGAGATATTTTTGCTCCTGTCGGCGCTCATCTTGCCTGTGGCGTACCGCTCGAAAAATTAGGCACTCGGATCGATCCGGCGAGTTTGGTAGAGTTACCGCTAGCATTTTTTAAAATGACCGAAACGAGCATTATCGGAGCTATTCAGCACATCGATATTTTTGGGAATTTAATTACTAATATTCCAGCCGCTGCCGTAGAATACAAACGATGGTCGGTTGCGATCGCGAATTCAATCGTTCCAAGCGGTCGAACCTACAGCGATGCTGACACAGGAGAAACGCTCGCGTTGATCGGCAGTCATGGTTGGGTAGAAATTGCCGTCAACGGTGGGAATGCTAAATCTCAATTACAAGTAGATTGGGGAGATTTAGTCGAAATCGTTTATCAACAACTACCACTTATCAGTGACCAGTGACCAGTTATCAGTTATCAGTTTTTGAAAACAGAAGTAAGTTTCAAAAAAAAAGATGGTGTTGATTACACCATCTTTATAATTTCTTATAAATTATCGTTTTTAGTAACGGTTGCTGTTAGGTTTGTGAACGATAAAGCTCATGGTTTGACACTGCTTGATATTGTCGAAGCCAATCACGCGAATATAAGAGTTAGAATACTCAGAACGGCATTCGCGAACTTCGTTGAGAACTTCTTGTGCGGAGTTTGCACCAAATAAAGGCAATTTCCACATCGTCCAGAAGTGAGTATCGGGATTTGGGGTTTCTTCAAATTCAACACCTGGAATAAAACCTTGATCCAACAAATATTGCACCTGCTTGACAATTTGTTGGTCGGTCATGGGGGGCAAATAGGAAAGGGTTTCGTAACGCTTCTCTTTGGGTAATGTTTTCATGGGTTTTTTCTTCTACTTAAGTTAGTTAGAATCTGATGAGTCGTTGAATTCTGGCTCGGAAGGTTCTGGATGGGCTATTGCCGTTGATTGAGTCTGGGTAAGGCGTTCCAATAATTGCCGACGGTGTTCGGTATTTGCCTGACTGATTCCCACTCTTACCATCTCAGGTAAAAAATCAAGAATCGCTTCTGCAAGGTGTTCTCGCACGGTCATGATTCGCATTACCAATTCCTTATCTTCGGACATTAATTCTTCTAGATAAGCTTCGCCATCCTGAACTTTATTCTTGGAGGAATATTGGGACAGCCACATCGCCTGGGTTGGATTTGTTTCTGATAGTTGCTCGATAATCGTGCGAACGGCTTGATAAGTCAGGTAACTTTGTAATACTTTTGCCGTATCATTAGCAATTTTTTTTGGGTACATTAATACCTACCTGCCCCTTATTCAGTTATCAGTTATCAGTAACCAGTTATTGAGTTGTTAGTTTATAACGTTCAGCTTTTAATTTTCTGCTCGCTTATTACTATTACTTTGACTGATTACTGATTACTGTTTACTGATTACAGTGTATCCATCGCCTCAAACTCGAACTTGATTTCCTTCCACAGTTCGCAAGCAGCAGCTAGTTCGGGGCACCAACGAGCGGCTTCGCGAATAACGTCGTTACCTTCGCGAGCGAGGTTGCGACCTTCGTTACGAGCTTGAACGCAAGCTTCGAGAGCCACGCGGTTAGCGGTTGCACCAGGAGCATTACCCCAAGGGTGTCCGAGGGTGCCGCCACCAAACTGCAAGCAAGAGTCGTCGCCGAAGATTTCTACCAACGCAGGCATATGCCATACGTGAATACCGCCAGAAGCTACGGGGAATACGCCAGGCATCGAAGCCCAGTCTTGGGTGAAGAAAATACCGCGAGAACGATCTTCTTCAACGTAGTCTTCGCGCATCAGATCGACGAAGCCCATCGTGATACCGCGTTCGCCTTCGAGTTTACCGACAACGGTTCCAGAGTGTAGGTGGTCGCCACCAGACATGCGCAAGCACTTAGCTAAGACGCGGAAGTGAATACCGTGATTCTTTTGACGGTCGATAACTGCGTGCATCGCGCGGTGGATGTGCAGCAGCAAACCATTGTCGCGACAGAATCTTGCAAGTGTGGTGTTAGCAGTAAAGCCACCCGTTAAGAAGTCGTGCATGATGATGGGGGTGCCAATTTCTTTGGCGAATTGCGCCCGTTTCATCATTTCTTCGCAAGTTGCGGCGGTTACGTTGAGGTAGTGACCTTTGACTTCGTTGGTTTCAGCTTGAGCTTTTTCGATCGCCTCTTGTACGAAGAGGAAGCGATCGCGCCAGCGCATGAAGGGCTGAGAGTTGATGTTTTCGTCGTCTTTGGTTAAATCCAGACCGCCGCGCAGACATTCGTAAACGGCGCGACCGTAGTTTTTAGCCGATAGTCCTAGCTTGGGCTTAATCGTACAACCTAACAGAGGACGACCGTATTTGTTTAATTTGTCGCGCTCTACGGTGATGCCGTGGGGAGGCCCTTGGAAGGTTTTCAGCAGTGCGACGGGAATGCGGATATCTTCTAAACGCAGCGATCGCAGCGCTTTAAATCCGAAAACGTTACCGACCAAAGAGGTCAGAATGTTGGTGACAGATCCTTCTTCAAATAGATCTAAAGGATAAGCAACAAACGCAAAATATTGGTTGTCTTCGTTGGGAACGGGTTCGATATCGTAGCAACGACCTTTATAGCGATCGAGGTCGGTTAGGTTGTCCGTCCAAACGGTCGTCCAGGTTCCGGTCGAAGATTCTGCCGCTACCGCTGCTCCTGCTTCTTCAGGAGGAACGCCGGGTTGGGGACTCATGCGGAAACAAGCGAGCAGGTCGGTATCTTTGGGCGTGTAGTCGGGGGTGTAATAGGTCAGGCGGTAGTCTTTTACACCAGCCTGATATCCTTTTGATTTGGCTTGTACCATTTTAGTCATTCCTCCATAAGGTCATTTGTATTTCTCACTTTTAAGGTCATGTGCCGAGGGCGATTCCAGGGTCTTTGAGAGAAATTATTTTAGTAAATGCTTCTAGAATTTTCTTGAAGCCAACCGTCAATTTGACTTATCTGTTTTTCGAGTTTTCATCTTAACATAAATTTTAGATTGTTTAAAAAATTTTTTGTAATTTTCTTAAATTTTGATTGCAATTTTTGTAGCTAGCTATTAATTTATCTAATTGTCGTTTTTTCTCTTTAAAAAAATTAATAAACTGTCATCAATTGACATATAAAAATTTAGCCAATATCCTTTACAATCCTTGAATCATAAGAAAATCAGCGCTCTCAAGCTGATAGAGAGAGCCACCGTAAAAACGCTATTAAGAATGTTTATTTAGGTGGGTTTACGAACTCACAAGCTTTCTAACTTTTACGAACTTTAATTCTGTTTTTTGGCTAATTAATCGCTTTATTTACTAATCATTTTTTTAGGAATAATTAACCAAAAATATTCTTGACAAACTCTCACAATTAATTTTGAAAAATATTCTCGCTATCGCGGTAAAATTCTTCCTAAAAATAGCGATTAATTCCTCTACTCGCTATTTGGCTTGGGACGATTTAGCAAATCTCTTTCTGGAAATAGCTTGACTAATAATTGATTGATATACACTTGTCCGACTACTGGAGACTTTGAGTTCTGTGTAGCAGGTTCTGATTCGGGTTGATGGGGGGCGACTTCGACAGATGGTTCTTCTGGGGGCGATTCGCCTGCAACTGACGATCGCTCGTCAGATTCGATAGATGAGTCTTGGAGTGCTTGCTCGCGATCGGTTTCTGGTTCTGGAGTTGAGCCATTGTTATCTGCTACAGAGTATTTTCCATTATTTGCCCGCTCCTCTACAACCATAGCTACCTGACGAGACATATCTCCGATTAACGAACCCGATGGAATTACAGCCATCTTCTCGACAGAAGCATTAAAAATCGTTGTTGCAGTTCCAATACAAGCGCGATCGCCAATTTGGACGTTACCTATTGCTAAAACACCCGCTCCGATAACAGCACCTTCTTCGATTTCGATCGCGCCTCCCGAAGCATTAAGCACAGTTCCCATTCCTATACAAACACCCGCTCGAATGACTATCCGACTATCAGGGGCAGCATTGAGAATAGTACCTGGAGCAATTACCGCACTCTCATCAATCGTGACATCCCCACTCACATATATATTTGAATAACTAACGGGTCTTACGGGCGGTAAATACATTTCAGTTATCGGTAGAGACGCGATATATCGCGTCTGTACATCAGTAGGGGCGAATGACGTGCGCCCTCCTAGTTATCAGTTAGCAGCTATATGTTTCTAGCTATCAGTTCTTTGATTGTCGTACCAAAAGCTAATAACTATTATTGTTTGCTGTTTACTGATAACTGGTTACTGAATTAGGGGCGTTGAATCACGGTTTCCATGACGCGCCGCTTGGCTTTCGGATCGATGCCGATTAAGCGGACGTATTCGCCTTGATGTTCTGCCATACAAGCTTCTAGCGAAGCAATTACTTCAGACTCGCGGCTGCTTGCAATGGGAGAGCAACTTTGCCAAGAACTGGTTTTAAAGCGACGCTTGTCGGCGTGTTCGGTGCCGATTTTATAGCCTTGCATCAAAATCGAGCGTACTTGAGCAATTGTCTCGGCATCCAAGCTAAAAGAGCCAGCTTTGCTGCCCGAACCGTTAGACGAGCTATAGCTAGATGAGCTATAGCTAGAAGTTGCCTTTGCATTTGCAACAGTTGCGGTGCTGCGACCGTTTCCAGAATTATCTTCAGGACGTTGAATTACGGTTTCCATAACGCGCCGCTTGGCTTTTGAATCGATACCGAGCAAGCGGACATATTCGCCTTGATGTTCGGATAAACAGGCTTCCAAAGCGGCAATTACTTCAGATTCGCGGCTGCTTTCGATGGGAGAGCAAGTTTGCCAAGAACTGGTTTTAAAGCGACGCTTATCGGCGTGTTCGGTGCCGATTTTATAGCCTTGCATCAAAATCGAGCGCACTTGAGCGACGACTTCAGGACTTAGACCGCTACTACTCGAAGAATAGCTAGCTTGTTTAGTACCGTTGCTGGAATACTTAAGCGAAGAACCATTGGAGTGGCTAGCGGGAGTTTCTCCGGGTCTTTGAACGATTAATTCTAATACGCGACGTTTCGCATTGGGGTCAATTCCGACTAAGCGGACGTATTCGCCTTCATGCTCTGCGATTGTCCCTTGGATAACGCGCATCGCTTCCGATTCGTTTCTAGCTTCGATAGTAGAATCTGTCAGCCAAGAGCTAGTTTTGAAACGTCGTTTGTCGGCGTATTCGATGCCGATTTTACAGCCTTGATTGAGTAGCGATCGCACGTGAGAAGCAACATCTCCACTAATACTGCTGCTACTGGGCGCACTAGTTGCTGTCGCGTTATAACTAATCGTTTTTCCACCTGTAGCAGGTGCGGGGGTATCTCCAGGACGTTGAATGACTATTTCAAGGACGCGGCGCTTAGCATTTGGATCGATGCCGAGCAAGCGAACGTATTCGCCTTCGTACTCTCGCAAATAAGCTTCTAACTCATTGATTACTTGGTCTTCGCGCTTCCCTGAAATGGAGCCGCAACTGAGCCAAGAGCTAGTTTTATAGCGACGTTTATCAGCGTGTTCTGCGCCGATCGTATAACCTTGAGATAATAAAGAACGCACTTGCGCTCTGATATCCGAATTTAATCCCATACTTTCCACCGAATTTATATAGTTAGTTTCATTAGTTTCTTGTTTCGATTGCTTTAGTCGCGATCTCATTGGCGTATAAGCGGTTTTTTGAGTACCGCGCTCGCCTTGTAATGATTCGTTCACCTCTGCTACATAACGAACAAAAGCGCGATCTTTTTCCTGCACGTCTGGCAGTCTATCTGCCTGTTGCTGGTTGACGATCGTCGCTCCTGATGGTATGTATTTTCCAGGCGGAATCTCTACATCTTGAATCAAGGCGTGCATCATAACAATACAGCCTTCACCGACCCTAGCGTTAAATACTGTCGAGCGAAAGCCGATAAAGGTGCGATCGCCGATGTAAACAGGCCCGTGTATTAAAGCCATGTGAGTAATACAAGCCTGCTTGCCGATCCAGACCGAATACTCCTTGCTATTATCTCCTACGACACGCCCTTTTTCTAAGCCGTGAATGACGACACCATCTTGAATATTAGTGCCTTCGCCGATATAAAACGGCCCTCCTTCATCGGCGCGAATAGAGGTTCCTGGAGCTATTAGCACGTTGGCATTTACCTTGACATCCCCGATCAAATTTGAGAATGAATGTACGTAAGCACTTCCATCTATTTGCGGTTCAGCTAGATTTTTAGACCAAGGAGTCGGGGGAGCCGCGCTACTGCGGACTACCATTTTGATTTATTCCTCCCAATGTCAGTTATCATTCGCTCGATTTCCGAGCGCGCGATCGTTAATTTACCAGTTATTTAGTACCAATGGCTGGTTTTTTATAGTCGTCTTTTTTGCTGTAAATGAGGCGATTTTCGACCGATATCGTATCGATAATTCCTACTACCATTGCATCTAGCGGACGAGTTTCGCATCCACTCTCAATACGAGCCGCGCCACCGCGAGAAACCAGCACCCATTCATCAATACCCGCTCCTACTATATCTCCGGCAACTTCATATTTGTCAAGAAATTGTCCGTCAGCATCAATAAACTGCAACAGTAACAGCTTCATTCCTGTCAGGGTACGGGTTTTTTGAGTGCTAACAACAGTGCCCCGAACTTTAGCAATTTGCATTCTTAGTTTAGTTGCCTTATATTCTTCTCAACGGTTGGGGATTGACGCTCTCGCGAAACTGTTCTACTGCTTCTGTATAACGAATAGGTAAAACGTACTCTAAGTTTTCGTGCGGACGAGCAATGATATGGGTAGAGAGAACTTCGCCGCCTTTAACTCTTTTGGCGTTTTGAGTGCCCGCAGATACCGAGGCTTGTACTTCAGACACGTCTCCGCGCACAATTACCGTCACTCGACCGCTGCCTATTTTTTCATAACCTACTAAAGTTACGCGCGCCGCTTTCACCATTGCGTCGGCTGCTTCTACCACGGCTGGAAAACCTAACGTTTCT
>JALOOL010000517.1 GCA_025454425.1 Hydrococcus sp. Prado102
AAAAAGAGCGTTCTAAGTTAACTAGTGCTGCCTTTCACCATGTAGAAATTAGCTCGAACTGGATTAATCAAACCATTCGCAACACTAATGCTAGAACAATCGCTGCAACGCTGATTGGAATGCCGCACAAAATATCGGTCAATGGTTCGGTTTTTCATGCCCTCTGGCTCTTCAGAAAGCGGTATCTGTAATGGATATAGCTGATGTAGAGGGTGGGGTCAATGACAGTCCCTTAAAAGCGAAAAGCGTCTATGACGGTGGATTTATCCCCGTCATAGACAACCTCGCTTAATCCACGTGGTTTTAACCCGTGGAGTGTCAAAAGAGCTAATTTCACTCTGGTGAAGAGCTTGTTGTTGCATTGCTGTTTTCAAGACTTGTTTGAGCATTTTTTCTACTCCCTCTGCACCAATGCGTTGTCGCCATTTGACCAAACTGGTTGGATGACAGGGTAGTTTATGTTGAAAGCAATTCTCGCCGCAAAAGTATTGCCAATAGGGGTTTTCTGTCCACTTTTGCACCAATGATTCATCACTCTCGTCATACAAAGCTTTGAGGTAGTGCAATCCCACCATCAATCGCACGGGCAAAGATGGACGACCCACTTCTCCTGCTGCCAGGGAGGGAATTTCTTCTTCAAAGTATTGCCAATCAATCGTTTCAGCTAATTTGACTAAAGGATGTTGAGTATTCAGTTGAGGCTTAAGAGAATTCTCTTAAGGATGACGATCTGGGCTAGATTGACTCATCTATTTTCACAGTTTTTGGCGAATTTGAAGCTTTTCCTGGTAATTTTATCATACACTTTTGAGACTCTATTACTTGGTTTGACTGAAGTTGAGAATTTTTCAGGGACGACTAATTAGATTGTGAATTCGCTGACGAGTGACATCGAGCAACTTGGCGGTTTGAGCTACAGAGAGTAATTCAGAACCGTCATTTGAGTAGTCTGTCATATGATAAAGAGTCTTAACTGGTTAGAGTTATTTTCGTTACTTTAATATAGTTATAAGATTGACTCGATCGCTATTTTTTTAAAACGTTTATTTTACCAACTTTGAGTCATGTTATCGACTTGTAAACCCGTTCGTCCCGATGGCTCGAAATTTATTTCGCATTGGTTGGGATTGGTAGCATAGTTACACGAGTAGGTCACTAAACATTTATTTTGGCGATCGAATATCCTGAGATTGTATTGATAATCTCGCGCTACTGTCCCAAATTCATTAACAAAACGATACCGTTCCATATAGTTCAACAACGACCATAGTTGTCGATTGACTACGATATCTATGCGACGTTGGTTGGGGTAAGCTATCCAATTGTTAATCAATCTACCGCCAAACGGATCGAACTGTTCTTTTGCCCACCACAGACTCGGAACGGTCAATCCTTCCTCAGAGATGGTTCGGTCGGTAATAACGGTTTCTGAGGTAGGGCGATCGCTTTCTGCTTCTAATTCTAAAGGAGCTTGACAAGAATTTGAAAGCGTTGGAGCGTTTTGCGCCCAAACAGGCAGAGTAAGAAAACTAGCTAAGATTGTAAAAGTGAGAAATTGCGATCGCATCGCTAGCTCGGATTAACTTTACACTACTCTAGCCGAGTAGACGCGCGATTGCCAAAAATTAAATTTTAACTGTTGGTACTAATTTCACCAGCTATTTTTTATGAAAGTATTGGAAGCTCAAAAACTTAAAAAAACTTTCCGCAGAGGCAAACAAATTGTTGAAGCTGTTCGGGATGTTTCACTAACGATGTTTCCAGGAGAAATACTGGCTTTTTTGGGCCCTAACGGAGCGGGTAAAACCACAAGTATTAAAATGATGGCAGGATTAATTGAACCAGATGCGGGTTGGGTAAAAATTGTTAACAAAGATCCCCATCGCAACCCAGCCGCCTTACAACAAGTTGGCGCGGTATTAGAGGGAAATCGTAATATTTATTGGCGACTAACGCCAGAAGAAAATTTGGAATATTTTGGCGTATTAAAAGGACTAACCCGACGAGAAGCGCGTAAGTCAGGAATCAATCTGTTAGAAAGATTTGGGTTAATACATAAACGCCGTACCCCCGTACAAAGTTTATCTAGGGGGATGCAGCAAAAATTGGCTTTTGCAGTTGCTTTAATTCACCAACCCCAACTTTTATTATTAGATGAACCTACTTTAGGCTTGGATGTGGAAGCTACAGAAGATGTAAAGATACTCGTGCGAGAAATCGCAGCTTCTGGTCGGGCAATTTTGCTAACAACCCATCAACTTGCGATCGCTGAAGAACTTGCTGACAAAATTATTATTATCCAAAAAGGAGAGATTTTAGCAGAAGCAACTACTCAAGAACTCATTCAAAAATTTTCTCGTACTGCTTATACGATTAAACTAGAAACTGAATTAGATGAAACAAGAATTTTAGAGTTAGAAAAACTTGGTGCAGATCTTCGAGAAAAAAAATACATTTATATTAGTAAGCTAGAAATCCTCTACAAAGCTTTCGATATCCTCAATCCATTACCCATTCAAATTATTGAAAAAGAGCAAGCCGCTCTCACAGAAATTTTTCTACAAATAATTAGAGAGGGAAATAGAAATGTTTGAACTATTTATGGCTGAGTTACAGTTAAGTTGGATTCAGTTTCGTCGCTATCCTTTAGAAGCTTTGAGCTTAATTGTTGTTACTACTGCTATTTTCTTTGGTCTTTTTTTAAGCACTCGTTATCTAGTTGGAAATACTTTACAGCTAGGAGAAAGACTCGATTCTGTTGTAATTGGTTATGTTCTTTGGACTTTAGTTTTGTATATTTTAGGTGACATTGGTGGCGGCTTACAAATAGAAGCACAAACGGGTACGTTAGAACAATTATTTCTCTCTCGATTTGGTGCAATCAAAGTTTTTTTAATGCGATCGCTTGCTAAATTAACAACTCATATT
>JALOOL010000200.1 GCA_025454425.1 Hydrococcus sp. Prado102
CCAAACTTTTCCAGAGGCGTTATCTGAAGTAGTATTGAGGTAAATGGGGACAGCGATGGAAGCTTGAATTTGAAATTGAGCGAGTAATTGTTGTTGGTAAGGCGTGAGGCGATCGCTATTGCTCAGAGTAACAAATCGCTGGAATTGATAATCGTTTGCCTGTTGCGGCCCAAAAACATCGGCAGGCAGTTGCTGTCTTATGGCTGGAGTGAATCCGCTTTGTACTGACTCAGCAACGATTTCTCCCATTGTGGAGGATTTAAATTGGTAAATGAGGACGCGACTAGCTTCTAGTGCCTCTCTCACTTCCGTTACGGTTATAGCGAACGTTGCATCGCGATCGCTCGCTTGCCGAATTTTCATCGCGATCGCTTGGAGCTTGTTTTGGTAGATTTCGTTAGTAAGCGATTTGGTTTGATTTGTCAGCATTTGTGCCATATCGTTTTCATTACTTTGAGAATCTTTATCTGCTGGGGTTCTCTCTTTTGAAGAATTTGAAAATATTTTTAGCATTTTTGCTTAATTTTTAATCAATAGTGGAAAATAAGGTTTTAACAACGGCTTGTAAATCTAATAACATCCAGGGTTTGCCTGCTGAATCGAGGAAATAGCCACCTAAGAGCGCTCTTGCTTTCGCAGAAAATAATGTTTCTGAAACTGGCAAACACTGCTCTGGGTCGTAAGTTTCAATCGTGCTAACTTGTTTTACTAACAGTCCTACTGTTTCGCTCTTTACTTGTACGAGCATCGCCATTCCAGACTCAGCAACAGGTTTTTGCCGACACCAATGAGTTGCTCCGAATAAATGAGCTAAATCTAAAATCCAGGTTGCCTTTCCCTGCCAATTAATAATCCCTAACAGCGATTCTGCTACTTGAGGCACGGGTAAAATATCATGGAGAGAAACAGAAATAACTCCCTGTAACTCTGCTAGCGGTAGCAAGGCGTTAACTTCAGCATTCAAGGGAAACTTCAAAAAACGTTGACCGTCTTGCTGTTGTGCTTCCCCAAGCTGAAGAAGCGGACTGCTAACTTGTAGAAAAGATAAACTCTGAGCTAGTTGTGACACACTTTTTAATTCTCCTTATAACCTCTCAAAAAACTCTATTTATTTTTTAATCTCTGGGCGTCTCCGTGCCTGGAGTGGTTAATAAAAAATGTAGTAAGCTAATAGGCATTTAAATAGGTAACTGAATTTAGGGAGTAGGGAGTAGGGAGTAAACATAATTTTTTGTAGGTTGGGTTGAGGTAACGAAACCCAACACCTATATCCTTTGTTGGGTTATGCCTTACGGCAGGAAGATCGCCAACGTGCCTTAACCCAACCTACCTAAACTTTTTAGTTCTCCTCAAGCAAGTAATTTATTGACAGTTTGCACGAATACTGCTTCATCGACAGGCTTAGTTACATACGCATCAGCACCGCTCATACTGCCCCAGCTTCGATCGACTTCAGTATTTTTCGTCGAACAAATCACGACTGGGATAGCTTTAGTTGCTGGGTCGGCTTTGAGTTTGCGGCATAATTCAAACCCGCTCTGACCCGGTAAAATCACGTCTAGGACGATAAGGGAGGGTTTTTGCTGTTTGAGTCGAATTTGGGCTTCTTCTCCGGTACGCACCCCTAGAACCGTGAATCCTTGCTTTTCTAGCAATCGTTTGAGCTTTTCTGCCTCCACTAAACTATCTTCAACTAAAAGAACTTGGCTCATGTTTGCGCTCCTATAGACAAATATTTATTAATCATTTTGAGTAGTTGCTCTACTTCTACTGGTTTCGAGAGAAAGTCGGTCGAACCGACCATTTTGGCTCTCATTCGATCGACTAACCCGTCTCTACCTGTCAGGATGACGATTGGCACGTCTTTAAGACTGGGGGTTTTTCGCAATTGAGCGCAAACTTCATACCCGTTAGTAACTGGCATTAGTAAATCCAAAAAGATAAAGTCGGGTTTACTTTTTAGAAGTAAGGGGATTGCCTTTAAGGAATCTTGAATACCGATAAAGCGGTAATTGTGTTGTTTGAGAATTTTCTCTAGAGTTTGACAGACAACGGGACTATCATCGACACAGGCGATTAAAGGTTGCTGCTGGGATGGAGTAGCGCTATTGATAACCGGAAGATCGCATTTGCTATAGGTGAGAACGTTGGAAAATGAGATCGCACCTAATTTGACTAAGGGAATGAGAAACTTCGTTAATGCCGTCAGATCTTGGTTGGTTTTATGGGCTATTCCTCGCAATGTCCTAGTTCCATCGACGAGCGAGACAATTCCTTGGTAGGTACTCGGAGAAGTTTTGGCTTTGAGGATATCTGGCCCTTGAATGAAAGGAAATAGGTTGGGCGAGTAGGTTGTAAGTCCTGCCTCTTGCCATTTTTGCCAAGCTTGTATAGCTTTGGGAAAAGCTTGCTCGATCTCCACCATTGGTAAGAGCGCGCCTAACTTGCTGGTAGGGTCGTCAGCAATAGTCTGGTACGATAAGCGATCGCCACTGGTTTCGCAATGCTGAATAATATCAAATAGTATCTCGACGATCGCATTGAGCATTAAACCAGCTAACTGCTGTCGTTGCACCAATCCTCGCCCTAGCAACTGAACGATAGTACTGTATTGTCGCTGTAGTCCCTTTCCCGAACCCATCTGTGCCAATTGTGCATCGGATAAACTAGTGCAACACAGTGCTAGATTTCTCTGCCACCTTTCTTCTGCATTAGTGCCGCCTGCCGGCCAGCTTAAGCGTCCCAAGCGCCAAAAGAATGACCAACTCAAAGACTTGCTTGCTTCAACAACCAAGCTACCGCTAAAAACAAGGGTTTTAAGATGCTGCAACTGAGCTAGCAATTCTTCTACACCAATGCTCATTTGTTGACTATCTGAATCGACCCCTGTCATTGCTATAGTTTTCCTTTCTGTTTTAGGTCTAAATTAAGAATTCCCAAAATTCTGTAAAAATATTACTCTGTTTTTTAAGAAAAATTAAGCTAGCAATCCGTCATTGTAAGCTTAAATATTTAATTTTGCTTTAAAAAGCGGAAGTTTTGCACCTCGCTTTAAGATAAATTAAGGGAAAGCTTTTGCTTGAACCAGCGAACAGTAAACAGCGATCGGCAAACAGGCGTATGCTTACGAGTTCGTCACGAATGCCAAAAAACATTTGGTATGAGGCTGAAATCCAAGCGATCGCACTGATAACTGATAACTGATAACTGATAACTGTTAAATCGCACCTGCCGCAGTCTGGGCAGAGGAGAACCTAATTTAATTATGCTAGATACAAAATCAGTTTTAGAAGTCCTGCGTCCCGTCCAAGACCCCGAATTGCGAAAAAGTTTGGTAGAACTCAACATGATTCGCAATGTTAAAATCGACGGCGGAAACGTCAGTTTTACGCTAGTTTTAACCACTCCTGCCTGTCCGTTGCGAGAATTTATCGTTGAAGATTGTCAAAAAGCAGTCAAACAGTTACCAGGAGTGGAAAAAGTCGATGTAGAAGTTACCGCAGAAACTCCCCAACAAAAATCTTTACCCGATCGCGAGACGGTAAAAGGTATCAAAAATATTATCGCCGTCTCCAGTGGCAAGGGAGGCGTTGGCAAAAGTACGGTAGCCGTCAACATAGCCGTTTCTTTGGCACAAGCAGGCTCGAAAGTCGGTCTTCTCGATGCCGATATCTACGGCCCCAATGCCCCTACCATGTTAGGACTTGCTAACGCACAAGTCATGGTGCAAAAAGGAGCGCAGGGAGACGTACTAGAACCTGCATTTAATTATGGGGTCAAGATGGTATCGATGGGCTTTTTGATCGATCCCGACCAACCCGTTATTTGGCGCGGCCCCATGCTTAACGGGATTATTCGCCAGTTTCTCTACCAAGTAGAATGGGGCGATCTCGATTATCTAGTCGTCGATATGCCTCCAGGAACCGGAGACGCTCAACTGACGCTAATTCAAGCCGTTCCGATGGCGGGAGCAGTCATTGTTACTACGCCCCAAACCGTTTCTTTATTAGACGCGCGTCGCGGCTTGAAAATGTTCCAGCAGTTAGGCGTGAATGTTTTGGGAATCGTCGAAAATATGAGTTATTTTATTCCCCCAGATATGAGCGATCGCAGTTACGATCTATTTGGCTCTGGCGGCGGCGAAAAAGCGTCTAAGGAATTAAACGTGCCTTTATTGGGCTGCGTTCCCTTAGAAATCGCCCTGCGCGAGGGCGGCGATAACGGCGTTCCCATTGTTATAGCGGCTCCCGAATCGGCTTCTGCTAAAGCGTTATTCGCGATCGCCCAACAAGTTGCCGCCAAAGTTTCTATTGCTGCTTTTGCATAGCTAAAATAGGCGAACATCGCTTATAACTAGCTATATATCAGGGTTATAGTAGAGGCGCGATCCGATCGCGTCTCTACTAGTAATGGTTATCTTACATATTGGTTTTCTAATCTATGTTGCAAAGATCCCTACCCAGAATTAACTGGAAGTTATGGTTTGTCTCCTGGCCGCAAGTGGACTGGCTGTTAATGTTTTTAGTCGTCGGTTTAACTGGACTTGGAGGACTGATGATTAAGACAACAGAACTCCACGAAGGTGCAGTGGATTGGTGGCAACACTGGCTGATGGGGGTTCTGGGTTTGGGGATCGCTTTGGTGTTGGCGCGATCTCGTTACGAAAACCTTTTGCAATGGCATTGGATAACTTATGCCATTACTAATCTCTCGTTATTAGCTGTCGTTTTTATGGGCGTGACGGCTAATGGCGCGCAAAGTTGGATTAATATTGGCAGTTTTAACATTCAACCCTCGGAATTTGCCAAAGTTGGCTTGATTATTACCTTAGCCGCTTTATTACACAAAGAACCTGCCGATAATTTGCCGTCACTCTTTCGCCTTTTGGGGGTGACGGCGGTTCCTTGGGTTTTAATCATGCTACAACCCGATTTAGGAACGGGTTTAGTGTTTGGTGCGATTACCTTGGGAATGCTTTACTGGGGAAATGCTAATCCAGGCTGGCTGATCTTAATGATATCTCCCTTGGTTTCTGCAATTCTCTACAATGTCTTTTTTCCAGGTTGGTTAGTCTGGGCATTAGGGATGGGAATGATTGCTTGGCTGACGCTGCCTTTGCGTTTTATTATGGCGATTGGCGCGATCGCGGGAAATTTTGCAGCCGGTAAATTGAGCAGTATTCTGTGGAATTTACTAAAAGATTACCAAAAAGACAGATTGACGCTCTTTCTCCATCCCGAACAAAATCCGTTAGGCGGCGGGTATCAATTGATACAATCTCGCATTGCGATCGGTTCTGGGGAAATGTGGGGACGCGGACTGTATGAGGGAACGCAAACCTTACTCAACTTTATTCCCGAACAGCATACGGATTTTATTTTTTCGGCGATAGGAGAGCAATTGGGTTTCGTTGGCAGTATGGGAGTACTGATTGCTTTTTGGTTAATCTGCTTGCGACTCGTTTTTATTGCCCGCAATGCTAAAGAAAATTTTGGTTCTTTACTCGCGATCGGAATGTTATCGATGATTGCGTTTCAAGTTATCGTAAATATCAGCATGACCGTAGGAATTGCGCCAATTACGGGGATTCCCTTACCCTGGCTCAGTTATGGTCGTTCTGCCTTACTGACAAATTTTATTGCATTAGGATTAGTGGAATCGGTTTCTAATTATCGTCCTCGCAAGCGGTTTTAAGCTAATAAGGTTCAAACTCCTTACTCGATCGCGTCTCTTATATATTGCCCCCATAAAGCCGCTGCTTGGGCGCTACTACCGCTAGTAGGAGAACTATTATCATTTCCCAGCCAAATTCCAGTCACGATGCGATCGCCGGGCACATAACCAATAAACCAAAGATCCACCGCCCGATTAGTAGTTCCCGTCTTCCCAGCTTCTCCTAGACCGATATTAGCAGCTTTACCCGTTCCCTGTCGGACGACCCCTCGTAACATCGCCGTCATCGTTTCGGCGATCGCGGGCGAAAGAACTTGTTGACCGACGCTTTTATCGTTATCGTAGGAATAAATCTCGCGACAAGTCCTAAAATCGCTAGCATTCTCGCAGTCGTTACCATCGAGAATGCGCTTAATTGCATGAGGGCGATTCCAAATCCCATCATTAGCAAAGGTTGCATAAGCGCCAGTAATTTCTAACACGTTGACTTCGCTTTGTCCCAATACTAATCCAGGAGCGGCATCTAATTTAGAATTAATCCCCAGACGATGTGCTGTGTCGATAACCTTATCCAATCCTACATCTCGTGCAACTCGCAAGGCGACGGCATTTTCTGACTGTGCGATCGCGCGATACATATCAATCTCTCCGCTACTGCGATCGCAAGGTTTAAACTGCTGTCCCTGCCAACTAACACCATCGCAAGAGTAAGCTTTATAAGGAGAAATGCCACTTTCGAGTGCTGCTGCATAGGCAAATACTTTAAAAGTCGATCCGGGTTGTCGTAATGCTTGAGTTGCCCGATTGAACTGACTTTTTTTGTAATCTACGCCGCCTGTCAATGCTAGAATTGCGCCTGTACGGGTATCTAAAGTAACGATCGCGCCTTGAGAAAATCCTCCGCGAGAACCCTTGGTTTCGACCGCATTTTGCAACGATCGTTCGGCTTTTGCCTGCATTTTCAAATCCAAGGCAGTTTCGACGATAAAATTGCCTTCTTTGGCGAGTTCTTCCCCTAAAAGAAAGCGTAATTCGTCAAAAATGTAGCTGTAAAAATAGGGCGCGATAGTACTCGATAAAGCTTCTGTTGCTTTAGGACTGACTTCGATGCGCGATCGCCTTGCCTTTTCTGCTTCCTCAGTACTTACCATCCCCATATTTGCCATGCGATTGATGACTCGATTGCGCAGTTGTATGGCAGTATCGTAATCCTGGACGGGGTTATAACTATTGGGGGCGGGTAACATCGCCACCAAAGTTGCTGCTTCGCTTAGCGTTAAATCCCTGGCAGATTTCTCGAAATAAAACTGCGCCGCATCTTCAAATCCATAACTGCCAATCCCCAAATACACGCGATTGAGATAGGTTTTTAACAACTCATCCTTGCTATAATATGCCTCCAATTTCAAAGCAACGATCGCCTCGCGCAGTTTTCGCCCTGCTGTATTCTCTCGTCCCACTTCAGCAAACAAACTTCGTGCGAGTTGCTGGGTTAGGGTACTTGCCCCCTGACGAACTTCTCCTTGAGAATTGATTACTAATGCCCGTGCTATTCCATAGGGGTCGATCCCAAAATGCCAGTAAAAGCGACTGTCTTCTGAAGCGATAAGCGCTTTAGGAAGATAGGGCGAAAAATCTGATAGACTATCTAATTCTCGATGCGTCCTTTGCTGTACCGAATTTAAGGGCGTTCGTTCGTCTCCTGCATAAACGACAACTGGCCCTGTTATTCCCATCGGTAAGGGACGGACGGGGAATTTTGTCCATTCATAACCCATCCACAAGGCAAATATTCCAGTTATCGCGCCCGTCCCGTAGAGAGAGTAGCGCAACCACTCGACCCAAAACGGCGGCGGATTATGGTATTGTACTTGCACGGCGGCTTCGAGTTCCGGCGGCCCGATCGCGATCCTATCGCCGTGATATAGCGGGACTGATTTGAGCCTGCGTCTGCCCCGATAGATTCCATTAGTCGATTGTTCGTCTTTGAGAATAAAAGAGCGAGGATTTTTTTTATCTCGATGTAGCGAACAGTGAACGTGGCTGACAATAGGGTTGCGGACGACGATATCGCTCGATCGCGAACTGCGTCCTAGGGTGTAGCGATCGCCCACCAACGGATAAATTTCTGGTTTATCTACCTCTCCATCCCATATCCACAATTCCGGTACTTTGGCTCCTTTTTTGAGAGCGCCTAATTTGACTTTAGCATTAAGTTTTTGCACGGCTTGAGTCAACATCTGACTCAATTGAGTTTTTTGCGGCGGCGGATTTTGTGTCATGGGCGTTCGTTGGGACAAGCATATCTAATTACTAGATTAACCGTCGATTTCTCAAGTTGGAAGTTTCTTAAGCGATAAGCTAATAGGGTTCAGTGAAGAAAATAATAGGTTGGGTTTCGCTATCGCTTGACTCAACCTACGCCCGAACCACTAAATTAGACGTTTTATGAAACCAAAGTTTAAAGATGCGATCGCGTGGGAACAAGCTCAACTTTTGATGCAACCCGCTTTTATCCGCACAATTGATAATATTCGCAAACAACTCGACGAATCCAGTTGGCAAGGCACTTATCAAGAAATTCAATCTCCTTATCCAGGCTATGTACTCTGTTTGACTCAGGGCGATCGTTCGGTTAATGTAGATCTTTGGAATCTTTGTTTTGAAGTTTGCTTTCTCGATTACCCTTCCAATCCAACAGAGGCGACCCAAGAGGAGCAAGAAGTAGAAATCGACACGAGTTTAATCGATGAAACGGGCGACGTTGATTGGCATCGATTAGAAACAAAAACTCAACATTTAGTCAATCGGATTTTTGCAAGTTTACCAACGCTATGAAGCAATTAAAAGAACTTCAGACACAATTGGGAGCTATCTTTGAGGAAGGATCGATGGTTGCGAGTAGTTTTGGCAACGATCGCCCCTCAATTGCAGCGGCAAAAAATGGCGTAGCTTTGTGCGATCGCTCTCATAGGGGACTCCTGCAACTCAAAGGCGAGGATCGCTTGCGCTTTCTTCACAACCAAACTACCAATAATATTAACCGCCTTCAAAACGGACAGGGATGCGATACGGTGTTTGTCACCTCAACAGGACGAACTATCGATCTGGCAACGGTTTATGCAACTGAAGAATCGCTTCTCGTTCTCGTCTCTCCTAACCGTAGAGAACAACTGATGCAATGGATGGATCGCTATATCTTTCCCATGGATAAAGTGGAATTAGCCGATCTTTCCGATCGAAATGCCATTTTTAACCTAATCGGCTCTCAAAGCGACTCAGTGGTCAAAATATTGGGCGCACAGACAATAATCGGTCAACCGGAAGGAAGCCATATTCTTATCGACAAAGGAATCCGTATCGGAGTAGGAAGCGGATTGGCTTTACCTGGATATACTTTAATCGTCCCTACAGAAGCAGCAGCGGAAGTTTGGTCGCAATTGACGAGTGCGGGTGCAGTCCCGATGGGCGATCGCGCTTGGGAACAATTGCGAATCGTGCAGGGAAGACCGACGAGCGATCGCGAACTCACCGACGATTATAATCCTCTAGAAGCAGGACTCTGGAGAGCCATTTCTTTTGACAAAGGCTGTTATATCGGTCAAGAAACGATCGCGCGTCTCAATACTTATAAAGGAGTTAAACAGCGATTGTGGGGAGTCAAACTCAGCGCACCCGTTGCACCTAATACCCCTGTTATGTTTGAAGGGGATAAAGTTGGTCTTCTCACCAGTTACACCGATACCGAAGATGGCGCATTTGGTTTGGCATACGTTCGCACCAAATCAGGCGGCGAAGGGTTGAAGGTAGAAATCGGTGAAAGTTCGGGGGAATTGGTCGGCGTACCATTTTTAACTCACGAATATTACAATCCTAATCATTGAACTTTGAACTAATATAAAATCTTGCTTTATTCCAAATTGAGCCACATTCCATTACTTTCTATAAAACCGAGACTTGTATAAATAGGTTTTCCAGAAGGAGAAGCATTTAAAACGATTCGCGTGCAATTAAGAGATTTTAAATGCGCGATCGCGCTGGCTGTTAATTGTTTGCCTATACCTCGTCCCCGATACGCTTTTTCGACGTAAACGCCCCAAATATAACCGTATTTTCGATAATTGTCGGTTAAGATATGAGGATAAAGTCCTTCATAAAGCTGACAGCTAGCAGAACCAATTATATCTCCGTTTAACTCGGCAAAATATGCTTTAAAGTGAAGTTTTTGACTGGCATTTTGGATGAATTGAAGCGTAATTTCTTGATAGTTAGGTTTAATCGATTCGGGTGGCACTCCATTATCTCGCCACAGTTGATAAAAGTGTTCGGCAATAATAAAAGTCTCTTGAAAATTTGCTTCTCTAATAACACAATTATTAAATTTCATCGGTTAGAAAAAAGTCACTCGATTAAAGATTTTGGATTAACCTCTCCGAGGTATTGAAAAGGCTTATATATTGAATTTTTTTGGATTCTCTTCTCCGTAAACGGAGAGGCTTGAAACCGTTTTTTTTGAATTATAAAGTTAGATTTAATCCAAAATCCTTTCATCCAAAATCCAAAATATAAAATCTAAAATCCTTTCATTGTCTCGGTCAGACAAGACAATAAATTATTCTACTAAAAACGGGCAGATACCCATAAAATAGCAGGAAGCGTCAAAAACCCAAGTAACGTACTAATTACAATCGTTCGCGCCACTCGACTCGCATCGCCGCCAAACTCTGTCGCCAATACCACCGTATTAACAGCTACAGGCATAGCACTTTGTAAAATTAAGACTTGCAAATCCAACCCCTGCAAGTGCAAAGCAACGCCAACTCCATATGCAATTAAAGGTGCTAATATTAAACGAAGTAATGTAGCAAAGAGTTCGTATTTGCCAACTTTAAAACTAGTGCTAGCAAGTTGCATTCCCAGCAATAATAGAGCGATAGGAATAGCTGCTTCTCCTAGCTGTGCAATACCCTCATCAAGCTTAAGCGGTAGTTGAATTCCCAACCAATGCAAGCTTAAACCAGCTAACATCGCCCAAATTAAGGGAAGTTTGAGCGTCAAACGCATCCCATAATCGAGGCTATGACCTTGCAATAAAGCGGGAGCAACCCCAAACATGAGAATGCTAGAACCTATCATATAAACGATCGCCCTCTCCAATCCTGCCGAACCCAAGGCAAAATCGATCAAAGGGAGTCCTAGATTGCCATTGTTGGGAAAAAGTGTCGTCGCCATGAGGCTTTTTTGCAGCGTGGGGGATAAGTGACAAA
>JALOOL010000518.1 GCA_025454425.1 Hydrococcus sp. Prado102
ATTTCAATCACGCCTTCGCCAAACCCTTTATTTGGAAGTTTGAGGGGTTTGAGTAAATGATTTTGAAGCTGGTCATTTATTTCTGCCGTACTGCACTAGCTACTAATTTCTTACTGGCTGGAATTCAACCATATCGAGTTGTATGATATTGCCTTGCTAATCTAATTTTGGCTTAATTCTCAATAAAGCTTGTAGCAATTCTTGGATAGTAAAAGGTTTTGCCAAAAATTCACCTACTCCCTTGCTGCTTGCCTTTGCGACTTCCCCATTAGAAACAAGTCCGCTCATAGCAATAATTTTGACTTGTGAATTAATTTTTTGTAGCGCGTTGATAATTGTCGAACTATCAAGAGAAGGCATCATTAAATCGAGCAGGACAACCGCAATTTCCTGTTGATGTCGAGCGTACAGCGCGATCGCCTCAGTCCCATCGCTAGCGGTCATAGCTTTGTAATTATAAGTTTCTAGAGAGGCTTTAGCGATCTCCCGTATCGAAACTTCATCGTCAACAACCAAAATTAATTCTCCCTTACCAGTAAATCGCTCTAGATTTTGCGTGGATTTAAGGGGAGCAATGGTTTCACGAGCGGGTAAATAAATTTTAAAACAAGTTCCTCTGCCTACCTCGCTGTAAACATTCACAAAACCCTGATGACTTTTAACTATCCCTAAAACGGTAGAAAGTCCTAATCCCGTTCCCTGTCCTAATTCTTTTGTCGTAAAAAAAGGTTCAAAGATACGTTCTAAATTTTCAGGAGGGATTCCGATTCCCGTATCGCCGATGGTAACTACTATATAAGCGCCTACTTTGGCATCGATGTGCATCCGAGCGTAGCTTTCATCGACAAAAATATTCTCAGCCGCTATGTTTAGCGTACCGCCAGCGGGCATAGCATCGCGAGCATTTATGAAAAGATTCATCAATACCTGATGAAGTTGAGTAGCATCAGCAGCAACCATCCAAAGATTCTGCACGCAAAGATCCAAAACAATATCGATGGATTTAGGAAAGGTTTGTCGAGCCACGCTCACAACTTCTGCTAAGATATGTCCTACTTGAATTAAAATGCGCTCTCCGTCTGCTCCTCGTGCAAAGAAGAGAATTTGCTTGACTAAATCGCTTCCTCGTTTTGCGTTTTCTGCAAGCATTTCCAAAAGTCGTTGACTTCGAGAATCTAAATGAGGAACTTTGAGAGGAAGAAGTTGAGTAATCGCGAGAATTGGGGTCAGGATATTGTTCATATCATGAGCGATACCGCTTGCCAATGTTCCCAAACTTTCTAGGCGTTGAGCGCGAAGAAATTGTTTTTCTAGAAATTGTTTTTCAGTAATATCGGTATCCACGCTCAAGATTGCTTTGGGATTGTTTGCTTCATCTCGAATTAACGTCCAACGACTTTCGACGATCGCGCCTTTGCCAGTTTTGGTAACTTTATGTAGTTTTCCCTGCCATTCACCGCGATCGAGTACTGTTCTGAAAGCTTCTTCAACTTCAGGCAAAGTTTTCCGATACAATAATTCTGTTATGCTCTTGCCGATCGCTTCTTCGCACAGCCAACCATAGATTTTTTCTGCACCTTTATTCCAAAATTGAATTCGGTTTTCTAAATCGCAAACTATAATGCCATCGGTTGTTACATCGAGCAATGCTGCTTGTTCGCCGATTTTTTGCTCGGCTTGTTTGAGATTGCTAATATCAAAGCGAATTGCTAGATATTGAAAGGGTTTGCCGCGATCGTCTAAAAACGGAACAATAGTCGTTGCTACCCAATAAAAGCTGCCATCTTTGGCGCGATTTTTAATCTCACCTTGCCAAACCTTGCCACTCGCGATCGTCGTCCAAAGATTTTGAAAAAATTCGGGAGGATGATAGCCTGAATTAATCATTTTATGAGTCTTTCCCAGCAATTCTTCCTTTGAGTATTGGGAAATTTGACAAAATTGCTCGTTGGCGTAGGTAATGACCCCGTTAAGGTCGGTAATGGCAACTATCGCGGCTCGATCGAGGGCATATTTTTGAAATTCTAAAGATTTTAGGGTTTCTTGTAGGGATTCTTCTGCTAGTTTGCGTTCGCTTATATCTCTTGTAAAACAACGAGTATGAATAAATTGTCCATCTTTCCACAAGGTATTAGAATCGATCGCAACATGACGAATAGATCCATCTTTGCATCGCAGACGAGCTTCGTATCCTCTAACGGATTGATGGTTTGCCAGTCGTTGCAATATATCGCTAATAACTTCTGAATCGACATGAAACTTGGCGATCGCTTGTCCGATATACTCTTCTTTTGTATAACCTAATAAATCGAGTTCCGCCTGGTTTGCCCAGACAATCGTTCCATCTGCTGCTACCCAATGCAATGCAACAATAGTATTTTCTATAAAATCGACGAGTTCTGCTTCAATCTGACGTCGTTTGTTAATTTCTTGCTGAAGTCGAGCATTAATACTAGAAAGTTCTTCTGTATGTTCTTTAATTTTTTCTTGAAGAAGATCGGAAGTTGCGATCGCTTCTGGCGCTACCCCTTGGGCAATCGCTTGTAATAATCTTGTTTGCGTGACGAGTCCGACAAGGTTTCCTGTCTTGTTGAGAATTGGCAGATGACGAATCTTATGTCTGTGGAGTGTTGAGAGGGCAGTAAATACGGTTGGTTCGCGATCTAATACCAAAGTAATTGGGGAGCGGGTCATAACTTGAGCGATCGCGACTTTATACAAATCTACATGAGATGCGATCGCCTTAATTACATCTCGTTCTGTGAAGATGCCAATTAGATTTGCTTCTCTAACAACGAGGACGCAACTATTTCCTTGAATCAGGCTCATCAAGGCGATTGCTTCCACCACGTTAGTTTCGGGAGTAACGATAGAAGGATCGCGATCGATAAGTCCTTCAAGCTTTGGCACGAGAAGGGAAGTTGG
>JALOOL010000201.1 GCA_025454425.1 Hydrococcus sp. Prado102
ATCGCATTGCCTGATTCTCTGCTTCAAAGTTCGGCAGACGAGGCGACTTTCCTTCCGAGACGCTTTGCGATCGCTGCGATAATTCCTCGGTAATCAGAATATCTTGTAGCGTATAGGTGTCAGGTTGTGGTTGTTGCATGATGCTTATCGCTTCAGCAATTTTGCAAGAAAGTTATTCACTAGCAATAGAAATTATTTGAATTTCTGTAACCCGATACATGGGTTTTGTTGTTTTTTCAGTTGTGACAAAATAGACAATCTTAAGACTCACGATATCCGCCTCGTCTTTCTGCGAGTTCTTGTTCTAGTTCTTCCTCTGTAAGAAGTTTCATACCATTCGCGATCGCGCGTTGCCTAATTTCCCACAACTTTTTGCCAAGGGGAGTTTGCGGAACGAATTCAGGCTGTGGTTTTAGGGATTGTGCGAGTTGAAGGACTCGCTCTTGTGCTTCAGGAGGAAGTTCGCGCCAACATTCGAGTAGTTGTTCTTCTTTACCCATGATGAATCCCCTTAATCTCTATCTCAATTTTACTGTTGGCTAAGCGCCCTCATTTTATTAACCATCCAGTTGTAGTGTGGCGACAGATTGCTAATACTTCTTTTTATCAGGCAGAAGCGCGTTTAGCCAGTTGCGTCACCATTTCAATCAATTCTGTCGGTTGAGCTAGTTTGTGCAGATGCGATTCAAATCCGGCTGCCAGTGCTTTTGAGCGATCTTCTTCTAAATAGGCGGTAAATGCCGCCGCCGAAATATGCCATCCCGATCGCGTCTCCCATTCCTTAACTTGGCGAATCAAGCTATATCCATCTCCATCAGGCATCCGAATGTCGCTAATCAAAACATTAGGACGCAATCTTTCCACTGCCTCTAATGCTTCTGCTGCGGTTGTAACTGCCGTCACGCGAATTCCATGCGACTCTAAAACCGCGCTAAGAAATTCGCGGGTATCGGCTTCGTCCTCTACCACAAGAACCTGCAATCCGTCAAGAGCTTGCGGCAGTTGATTGAAGAAAGTCGTAACTTGGGTTTGTCTTTCTTCGGGTTGCTCGACAGTCCGCTCGTACTGACCGATCTCGCGCACGCAAATTCGCAGTGTTTCAATAAAGCCATCGTCATTGCGAGCGATCGCCACTATCAAACTAGCGGAAAATGGCTCGCCTTGTTTCGGACACAAGCTTACCTGCCAATCGATCGCGTCGCCGCCAAGCGAGGCAAGCTGATTGATAAACGCACGAAACCCATAACGTTCGCTCTGGGGAACAAAAATAGCAAGCGGTTTGCGAATTAAATAGTTTGGCGTAACGTTTAGTAACGAGGCGATCGCTCGATTAGCATCTAAAATTAAGCCGTTAGCATCGGTTACTAGATAAGCTTCTGGGCAAAGTTGAAATAAATCGTGATAGTATTGATGCTTGGCGATCGCTTTTTGATTTTGCTCGAAAAGTTCTTCTTCAACAACAGCAGATAGTTCCAAACTCGTCTGCATCTCTTCACCAATCAGTTGCAGAGAGTTAAAGGCAGCAGCAACCTCCTCTAAAACATTAATAAACTGCTCCCGTTGTGGCGGGGGTAACTGCATTGCATAATTGTTCAAAACCATCATCTGTTGATGAATTGCTTGAATTTGTTGTCTAAACTGCTCGTCGTTCATAGATTATAGCAATCCTAAATGATTCATAAAAATGAGCCATACATAAATAACTTGGGAAAATGGAAAATTTGGTGATGAGTTACTAACGGGACTTAAACAAAAATCAAGCCCAAATATAACCCAAACTGGCTTGATAAGAGGCGAACAGGTCAAGATTGTGGGTTAACCAGTCAAAAAAAACGGAAAGACATAGCTGTTCTAAAAGCTTCTAAAGCACAGAGTAAAAGCATCATCAATTATTAAGCTAAAGCTATGCTGTGATATAATTATACTCTTTTTTACCCTTATCTTTTGTTTAAGTCCCATTAAGCGCTTTTTGTAAAAGTTTAGGAATTTCTGAAATTCGCTTGGCAACAGTTACTTTAGCTTGTTTGAGAGCCGCGATCGTCTGTCTTTCAGTACTTGTGGTTGAAGAGATTTGAGAGAGCGGAGTTGCAATCATATTGATGGCATCACCAAACCTTCTTTCAACAGGTGCATTAACGCCAGCGATATAAGCAATAACAGGTTTTTCAATAGCAGAAGCAATATAGTGAGCCGCCGCAATTTCGGTACTCCCATCCGGTTGTCCGAGCAGAACAATAGCTTCGGTCAACTCATCCTCTTCCAAAATTTGCAACCACTGCTCGAAATTCGAGCCGATAATCCCATCCGTTCCCAGACTAACCGCGATCGATTGTCCGAGGTTGGCTTTAGTTAATGTAAAAGCCACTTCATCGCACAAACTATCAATTCGGCTAATAATGCCTACTTTACCAGGCTGATAAAATTGGGGTTCGCTAATGCCGAGCCAGAGTTTTTCTGGAATAATGAGTCCATGACTGCCCGAACCGAGGATAAACGTGTTAGTTGCTTGTGCCTTTCTGAGCAAGCGAACCATATCTAGGGGAGGAACGCCGCTTGAGACGATAATAATCTGTCGAATGCCAGCCGCGATCGCTTCTACAACTGCATCCAAGACGCTAAAAGGCTCTACAAAAATCAAACTTATCTCGATTTCCCCGACTTCGGAAATAGCTTGCTCGACGAGATCGAAAATGGGAATTTCCTCAACTTGCTCTCCTCCTTTACCGACGCTAACCCCAGCCACGATATTCGTCCCATAGGCTTTCATGCGCGTAGCATAGTATGCGCCTAAAGGTTCGCTAATTCCTTGAATGAGAACTTTACTGTCTGGTGTCCATTGCATAATCGTTCGTTTATTTAGCTTTGGCTAGGGAAAGTGTTTGCGCGATCGCGGTATCTAGATTGTCTGTCCAATGTATGGGAAATGAGGCTAAACTTTCTTTAAGCGATTCGATCTCTCCACCGCTCAAACAAATGACAAACTGAGGCGGGTCGTTCGATTGTTGCTTGCTCGAACGAGACTGAAGGTTTCGCATCTGTCTTGCAGATGCCCCACCCGTTGCTCTAGTCACTCTTTCTTCGCTCGCTCGCTCGATTCGTCCGTTGCGCGATTGTAAATATTGGGCGATCGCACTGACAAGAGTTTCTATCGCTGGGGCACTTCCAAGCAAATTAATCGAGATTGCTTTAAGTCCTTTAACTTCCATTATCTCTTCCAATGCCGCTTCGAGTTGCTCGCTCATCGTTCCATCGGGCAACCACTTACCGCTCGTTTCTTCTCCTATCACTAAGCAACAAGCGGGTTTTCCTTTATCCTGAGCGATTAAATCCCAAGTTGCCATCGCTAATCCCAAACTATTGCAAATAATTCCAATATTCCCCTTTTCATCGATTTGTTCTAACCATCGAGGTTCTGGGATCTGAGGAACGTTTGAAAGCGACTCTAATTCGTAGGGCGATTTTTTGGCTGCATTTTTTTTAGAAGTTATCAGCGACACGAGATCTTGATGGCGCTTGATGGCGCTATCATTCACAGAAATTTTGCCATCGAGTGCCATGAGTTCCCCATCTGCGCTAACGCCAAGGGGATTAATTTCTACTAAGTCCATATCTTTGTCGCTGAAGAGATAATACATCTTTTCGATTATCGTGCTGACGGACTCGATTAAGGCTCCCCGCACTCCCATTTTAATTGCCAATCGTCGCGCGTAAAAAGGAGAAAATTCTCCTTCGATAACTACTTGCTGCATATGTTTGAGTAAAGTATCGAGATCGATTCCTCCTTTAGTCGAACCTAGCAATACTCGACGTTGTAGCTGATAATCGAGCAAAACTGCCAGAAAAAATTCTTCTTGCGCGTTATAACGAGCTTCTGCAAGGATAACTTCGGGATATTCTCCCATGATGGGTAGGTTAAAAATTGTTCTAGCGGCTGCGATCGCGTCGATGGTATTTTCAACAAAGCGAATACCGCCCGCCCTTCCTCTTCCTCCTACTCGCACTTGAGACTTAAGGACGACTGGATAAGGGATTTGCAATCTTTTTAGTTCGCTAGGATCGGCAATAGTTTGCGATCGCAAAATTGGAATGCCGATTTGATGAAATAATTCTTTTGCCTGATATTCGAGTAAATCCATAAGGAAATTATGAGTTATTAACTCAGATAAAAAATAGTTTCTTAGTTTAGTTAACTGAAGTACATCTTACTTTTGGAGGGGTTGGGTGAAGAAAATCTGCTCTCACAAGATATATAAGATAAGCAATTGATTCTGTATGTCCTTGTAACGCGCATAATTGCTGATATGTAGCCAAATCCCAAACAATAATCTCGTGACTTGCCGTAGCATAAACCAAAACGCTACCATCTGGACTCATAATGCAAGGAGAAAATTGCGTACAACTGTAGACAATGCGATCGCTTAATAATTCCCAAACGCATACTCGATCTTCTCGCAACCCACAAGCTAATATTGTTCCATCGGGACGAACAGCAAGGGAAGTTACCGTTGCAGTAGGAAATAGATTTAGCGTTTGTAAAAGTTCTCCCGATTCGGTTCGCCAAACGTTCACCACGCTTTAAAAAACTACAACGGAGAGTTTCAGATAAATTTGAATCATGTAAACTGCCGACCCAGCTACCGTGCGACGGCAGCCGGAAAGCGTCGGCTTCGCCTGTTACTAAAAACTACTTAAAAGCCAAAGCTAGTTTAGCCAAATATCATTTAAAGATAAGTAGGCAACGTCAGTGAATGAAGAATCTCCCGCTAACCTTACGGTGTAGCGGCGAGAGTGTCAAAGAAGTAAAAGATGCAAAGAATTCACGCCAGTAGAAAGCAAGCTACCTAACTCTACAATTTCACCAACAACCCTGGCGATCTTTGAATGGGTAAAACGTCAAGACTGTCAATAGCCGCACAATATTTTAAATCTTCATCGCAGTTGAGCCGCAACAAACGCTGACCGTGACTAGCTTGGTGGAACAATTGCAGGAGATTGTCTTTCCATTGGGTATAAAGCGCGATCGCGGCGACAACTTCATCATTACCAACCGTTACCGCATCTGCACCCTGAGACATAAGAGACTGCGCGATCGCACCCGCACAAACCGTATCTTCAAGCGAATAGCCGCCTTCCCATCCAGAACCGAGTATCCAGACGGTTTCTGGTTGTTTTTCGCTCAAAAAGCGAACGACCGATTGACGGTTGATAATCGAACCAGCTACGACGATTGATGACTTTTCCACTCGCTGTAAGGCACGGGTTCCATTAGTGGTACTAATAAACAATCGCTTTCCCCCGACAAATTCTGGCGTACAGTCAAGCGGAGAGTTGCCTAAGTCGCAACCTTCTACCTTCGCGCCGCCTCTTTCGCCAGCGCGAAGTCGTTTGTCTGGCGACCAAGCTTCGCTTTCTTGCATTAACTGTTCGAGGTCGCTAAACGCTTGAACGGCTTCAGCACCAGCGTTTAAAGCGGTAGCTATGGTTGTCGTTGCTCGCAAAACGTCAATAACAACGGCACAATCGGGTAAATCGTCTGCTGGCGTTAGTTCTGGAGTGTGATAGACGAAAAGTTTCACTATAGTAATTACTGATAACAAAAGGACGGATGTCGAAATTTTATCACGATTAAAGAAATCTTAATTTTTTCTAGTAATTTTTGAGATATCGTAAACAAAAAACCGTTACTATCGTCTGCACTTAAGTAAAGTTTAAATTTAATCTTAGAACCTATGAAAGCTACAAAATTGACAGCGTTATTAGCATTTTTAACCATAAGTTCTAGCAGTATTGGAATTGATGATGCCGTTGCTACAGCTACTTTCGACGAAAAACAGATCGATCAAAATCAAATTATCGCGATCGCCAGACCTTATGGAAGAGGTAAATACGATCTACTCGTTATCGAACAGATTCCAGGAAAAAAGCAGTGTTGGAGCGAAAGTGGCTCTAATCCCACGCTGGTAGACCCATTATTGCTTAAATTTGACTTTACAGGTCATTGTAGCCGCAGTACCGACAGTAATGGTTACTCTATGCGCATTGAGGGACGCGATTTAGGATTAAACTATCTTCTGAGGATTGTGGAACGCAATGGCGAACTCTTTTTGGTGGGAACTTCTCGCACGAGTCCCAACCAAGCAGATATTGTGTTGGGTAGAACCTACGGAATGAAGCAAGGTTTTATGAAAATCCAACTCAATCCTGGATGGCAATTTAGCAAGCGTTCTTATCAAGGGAAAGTTCTCGGTCATGTTTATTTTAGTGGCGATCGCACTGCGTTAGACGCTGCCAATTCTTCAACCACTGTTGCTGCACTTCCTTCTAATCAAAATAGCGAAGCAGGGGTTTCAGATTCAACTCCTACGACTTCTAATCCTACAGCAAGTCCTAAACCCGATACGAATTCCAATCCTTCTAACGTACAATCGACTTCAGCGCCACGAGAACTCACGTTTACCGCCAAAGATCCAACCAACACTCCTACTTCTTCAACTTCTCGCCGTCTTCCTTCGGTTCTTTCCTCGCCAGCTTCACCGCAACCATCCCCATCCCGTTCTTCCGTACCCCTACCAAGTTCTCTTTCATCTTCGCCATCTTCTCGCCGTCTTCCTTCGGTTCTTTCCTCGCCAAATTCACCGCTACCGTCCTCGCCGCGTTCTTCCGTACCTTTACCCAGTTCTCCCTCATCTTCTCCATCTTCCCCGTCTCCCTCATCGGTTCGTTCGTCTAATTCTCTCCCCCTTCCTCCTTCTATTAGTTCGGGACAGGCGCAAGAGAATACCACAGCTACTCCTACTCCTGCGACTGCATCTAATTCCGATGCACTATCTCCCCTACCTCCGCCACCACAAGCAAGTAATTCTCAAGTCGTCCCGCGTCCTACTGCTAGTCCAAGAGGTTCGCTATCTGATGTTATGGCGGTTTCGCCTCGTCCTGTACCTGGAGGAAGTAATGCTGATGTAGCCTCTACTAGCGTTCCTACATCCAACAATTATCGGGTGCTAGTACAAGCATCTGGAAGCCAACAAGAACAATTGCGATCGCGTTTTCCCGAAGCTTTTCGGACTTTTTATCAAGGACAAACTATGTGGCAAGTTGGTCGTTTTAATAGTAGAGAAAATGTAGATAAAACTCTACAAGATTTGCAAACAATGGGGTTAGAAGGAGTCGTACTTGAGTAATGATTGAGTGAAGTTTATTTGAGTTTTTTGAGGATACTTTTTTCGTAAAAGTATCCTTATTTTTTTTAGCGGTTTTTGCTCTCCTTATCCTCCCTTGATTTAGCAGGGCTGTTTCAAGAAGAAGATAATATGAATCAAGTAGCGATTGTCCAAGAAGTTTAATCAAGTTGAGGATTTTTTTACCCCAGTCATGCAGTAATAAATGTGACGATGTTACAATTTAATTGGGCAATAGCTGCTCTATAATAGCTAGGCAATTCTACAGCAGCTAGAAATAAGAAAATTTTCGTTTATGTCAACTACTGGTACTCCACTACCTCCCAATCTCGATCGCATTGTCGAACGGTTTAAAAGTCGTAGCGATCCTAAAAAACGTTACGAACAACTGTTGTGGTATGCTAAAAAGCTTGAATCCATGCCAGAAGAAGACAAAACGCCAGAAAACAAAGTTCGTGGCTGTACGTCTCAAGTCTATATCACTGCCGACTTGCAAGATGGAAAGATTTGGTATAAGGGAGATTCTGACGCACAGTTAGTTAAAGGCTTGGTTGCGTTATTAATTGAAGGGTTGAATGGTTTGACTCCACAAGAAATCTTACAAGTCACCCCAAACTTTATCGAAGAAACTGGGTTAAAAGTTAGCTTGACTCCCTCTCGCGCTAACGGATTTTACAGCATTTTCCAAACTATGCAAAAAAAAGCGTTGGGATTTGAAATAGAAATGCCCGCTTAAATCAATAATTAGTGTAGGGACAAATGGCGTGCGCCCTCTAACAAGCATTTTTGCCCAAGAGCGAACGCATTTCTGTCGAGATGGTGTTTCGTAATTTGTATTATTTTTCCCGTGCCCGACTTTGTTGTCGGGCGACTGGGATTGTTCCGTTTTTAGCCGACCGTTATCAATCCTTGGGATTGGTTAAATCTGTGCGAAAACGACATCGACACAGACAAAACATGATTTACCGTGAGCGAGGGTTAGCCAGTCCGTTTTAACGGCTGGCAGTGGAGCGAACATAGCGGTTTTAACCGCATGTATCTGTGGTATAATTTCACCACAATCAGCGATACGTTGAACTACTCTAGTTGAGGGTGCAACTCCTGCTTCATATCGAAACAACGCGCTTTGTCGGACAGTATGACGATTCAATGGCGAAAAAGCAGAGTAGGGAGTGTTCCAATCTGGCATAGGCTGAAAAATTAAAAGTAACAACACAACTAAGCTTGACAAGCGTCGAGGTTGCTAGGAGTCTGTTGATAGGCTCAAGCAACGTGGTTTTAACCCGTTGCGGAAACATAGGTTTCCAGAATCCACGTTTTTCAAAGTGTGGAGATGTCAACAACACCCATCTAAGATTTTTGGTGGGGGCTTGTACCCTTAATGACGAATTATTTGGTCGCTGGTCACTGATAACTGTTTTAGGCTTCGCCTCCAACGACAACATTGCGAACGCGCAGACTCGGCCCTCCGCATCCAACGGGCAAACCGCTTTGTCCGCCTTTCCCGCAACCGCCAGATTCATCCCAATAAAAATCGTTGCCGATCGCTTCAATATTAGCCAACGTTTTAAAAACATTTCCAGAAAGCGTCACATCGCGCACGGGTTCGGCAATCTTGCCATCGCGAATCATCCAAGCTTCCCCGGCACTAAACGTAAACATTTCGCCATTAGTCATTCCTCCCAACCAATTACGAGCATAAACCCCCTCTTTAATACCCCCAAATAAATCTGCTACAGGAGTCGTTCCTCGCTCGATCCAAGTATTCGTCATGCGCACGATGGGAGGATAGTGATAATTGAGGCAACGTGCATTTCCGGTTGGTTGTTCGTCTAACTTACCTGCCGTTTCGCGAGAATGCAACCGTCCGACCAACACGCCATCTTGGATGAGTTGAGTTGTTGTTGCAGGCGTTCCCTCATCGTCGTAAAGATAGCTGCCTCGATGTCCTTGAGGGGCTGCCCCGTCAAAGATTTGCAATTCTTTGGGCCCAAATCGTTTTCCCATACTCATCACTTCTAGCAAATCGGGATTTTCGTAAAGCATATCGGCTTCTGAGAGGTGTCCAAATGCCTCGTGAACGAACAAACCCGTAAGAATGGGATCGATGACGATTGTATAAGTATTTCCTTTTACAGAAGGCAAAAACAGGGCATCTACGGCTCTTTTAGCCGCTCCTCCTACTTGTTCGTCGAGATCGATCAAATCTTCATAAGCTTGGCGAGAACCCGTTGTTTCCCGTCCCGTCTGTACGACATCGCCATCTCTCGCCGTCGCCGAAAAGCGCATTTCTATATCTGCCCAAGATTGTTCGATGAAGGTTCCTTCAGACGTAGCAAGAATGATACGTTGGGTGCTGTCGCCGTAGCGTACAGAAGTAGTCGTAATACGATCGCTCGCTCCGCGCAAAAGTTCGTTGTAGCGATCGCAAAGTGCTTTTTTATCCGCTAGCAATATATGACGCGGGTCGGTTCCAGTCAAGGGAACTTGACAAACGATTTGCACGGGTTCGATTGGGGCAAGAATCGTCTCATCGTCTCCAACCATTCTCGCTGCTGCGATCGCTTCTTCTACTCGTTCGGCTAAAGTTGATAGTCGATTGAAAGAAGCAAATCCCCAACCGCCTTTATAAGCTGCTCTTACTTGTCCGCCAAGAGAAATTCCTTCGCTAAGTGTTTCTACCTTATCTCCTCGCAATAAAATATTCGTTCCCTCTGCTTCTTCAATCCGAATCGCTAAAAAATCTACGCGATCGCGATAGCGGGCGATTAAGTCACTCAGTAAATTTTTACATTGGGCAATGCGGTTGGACATAAGTACTTACATTATTTCTGTATCTTCTTAAAATTTTAAGCTCAGTGACGGTCAATTGCCTTCAAGCCAAAATTTTTGGCGCGATCGCCTGACGAACGTTTATTTTTTTGCTACCTTAATGCAAGGTCGATAAAAAAATCAAAATAGTAAGAAGACAAATGCTCTGATAAGATCTGGCTGTAGATTTGCTTAAATAAAAAACTTCTGCATAAGAAACAGTAACTTTCGAGCAGAAGTCACAGTTAGGTTAAGCCAACGAGCAAATTGCCTGCATAAATAATCGGCTCTAGCCATCTCGATTTAGTCATGGCAAGCCTGCTAGATTATCCCTTACCAAGCTTTAGCACTATCGTAATTAAATATAATCCCTAGCCAGTTGTTTGCCCGCTCCCCATGAAGTCGTGAAACAGACAAAGCTCTTATAGAAGTAGGTTTTTAAAAGAAAATCAACTTTGGCGAACTTTGTCGCTATTTTGGTCTGACTTTTGGGGAATTATGAATTCAGAGAAGGTTTTTTCTTATCTTTAACTTTTAATGAATAAGCTTACCAGTACTGTTAGTTCAAGCTCGACCAATCTCATGTCTTTAATAGAATTATCTGCTCCTAAACAGACTGAGTTGTTTGACACTTTAAAACAGCGTCAATTCAGCGGTCAACTCATATTGACTAACGAAAAAGGACGGCAATGGACTTTTTATCTGTCCGCCGGTCGTATTATCTGTGCTACTGGCGGGTTTCATCCCGTAAGGCGGTGGCAAAGAAATCTAGTGGCAGTCGTTCCTAATTCACCGAAGATGCCCGCGCAATCGTCAATGTGGCAAAGTAGTCTTAAGAAAACTTCGCCTCAAAGCCTTAGAGTGGGATGGGAATATCAATTACTCTGCTATTGGTGCATTTTTGTTGATTTT
>JALOOL010000519.1 GCA_025454425.1 Hydrococcus sp. Prado102
TGGAATAGTAATTTCCTTAAATTAATTATGGTTTATTTTACCTATCTCATTTTAAGCTTGTTTATTATTGAGTGTCTAGTTAAACAAAATCACTTTAATTTGCATTAATTTTAATCATAAAATACCTAATGAAAATAAACAACTTTGTTCTGTAGGTGACATTTTAAATTGACGCTTACCAAAATCGCTCAAAAAATTCGCGATTGGTTATCAATTGCCAACCTCTCTGGGACAGGCACGAATCAAGCCTTGCCTTCGTCAGATGTATCTCCCTTCTCACTCATTTTAGTAAGTTTAGCGATCGCGGGTGCAGTTATCGGACTCAGGCAGATAGGGAGCTTACAACAGCTAGAACTCTTCGCCTTCGATTCGATGGTAAGATTACAGCCGCTATCGCCTCCCGATCCGCGCTTATTAATCGTCGAGATTACCGAAGACGACCTTCGCCAACAAAAAAAATGGCCGCTTCGGGATCGAGTTGTTGCACGATTACTAGAAACGTTGCAAAAAGAGCAACCCAAAGTCATCGGTTTAGACTTATATCGAGATCTCCCGCAACCCCCTGGCGAAAACGAACTTACAGAGCAACTAAAAGCCAATAACGTCATTACCATTACTAAACTACCAGCAAACGACGGGCAAAGCATTCCTCCTCCACCTAACATTCCTAAAGAACGAGTTGGATTTAGCGATTTTGTTCTCGACAGCGATAATGTCTTGCGTCGCAACCTCATGTATGTAAGGTTGGAGAACGAACCAATCTATTCGCTAGCGCTGAGAGTCAGCTTAAACTATTTACGAGAACGCAATTTAGCTTTTGAAGTCACGCCAAAAGCCTTAAAAATCGGCGATGCGACCTTGAATCGCCTAACAGAAAATTCTGGCGGCTATCAAATGTCACCCAATGATGTAGCAGGCTTGCAAACCTTAATTCAATACCGTTCTCCCCAAGGAATCGCCCGACAAGTCAGTTTAAGCGAAGTTCTTGATGGAAAAGTAGCTCCTAATTTAATTAAAGATAAAGTAGTTCTCATCGGCACGGTAGCACCAAGTCTCAAAGATTTTTTCGCTACGCCTTATAGTGCAACAGAAACCGATAACTATTTAATGTCAGGCGTTGTCATTCACGCTCAAATCGTCAGCCAAATCCTCAATACCGTACTCGACAACCAGCGTCAATTTTGGTATTTGTCGCAGTGGGCA
This sequence comes from Hydrococcus sp. Prado102, assembly GCA_025454425.1. GTDB lineage: Bacteria > Cyanobacteriota > Cyanobacteriia > Cyanobacteriales > Microcystaceae > Hydrococcus. Next base: position 1,204 of record JALOOL010000519.1, read on the forward strand.
GAATGGGGGTGGATCTGGGGCTGGTCTTTGGTGGGGGGACTTTTGGGATGGCGGTTGTACCATCCCTTGTTAGTTGGCGCAGCCGTTGCGATCGCCACAGGCGGATTGTGGGGCATAGGCTATCTTATCTTTTTCCAGTCTGGCTGGATTCCTGTCGTTCCAGGCGCGATCAGTTTAGTTGTCAGTAGCGTTGGTATGTTTGCCTATCGACTTTTCTGGAGTACTTATCACGATTCTTTAACGGGGCTTCCCAATCGACGCTTATTTCTTAAAAAATTACAGAAAATCAATCGTCAAAAGAAGACTCAAAACGCTTTAATTGCAGTTCTCTTTCTCGATTTAGACCGTTTTAAACGCATTAATGACGGATTGGGAAGAGAAGCAGGAGATTGGTTATTGTTTAATACTGCCAAGCGCCTCCAAGAACAATTGGCTGGAAAATGTAAACTCGCTCGCGTCGCGGGAGATGAATTTGCTATTTATTTAACTGCGATCGCGGATGTAGAGGAAGCAACACAACTCGCAGATCGCCTGCAAAAAGTATTGACTCATCCTTTTCAATGGCAAGGACAAGATATTTACACGACGATTAGTATCGGAATTGCTTACAATCGGACGGGAAACGATTTTGATGCCGAAGAATTGATTCGAGAGGCGGATATTGCCATGTATCAGGCAAAAGAATCGGGTCAAAGTCGCCATCAAATCTTTGCATCGGGAATGCGAACTCAGGCACAAACGCGCTGGCAGCTTGAAACAGAATTAAGAAGCGCGATCGAGCGCCAAGAGTTCGAGCTTTACTATCAACCGATCGTCTCGCTCAAAAACCTTAAGGTAAGTGGATTTGAAGCCCTGATTCGCTGGCATTCTCCAGGACGAGGTTTTGTGTCGCCAGGATTATTCGTGCCAGTCGCCGAAGAAACGGGGTTGATTATTCCTATCGGACAATGGATTCTGCAAGAAGCTTGCTTGCAGATGAATCGCTGGCGGGATCTATTTCCAGAACATTCTTCGCTAATGATGAGCGTCAATCTTTCTCAACGACAATTTGCGCAAGTCGATTTAGTCGAACAAATTCAGCAAATATTAGAAGAAATTAATGTCGATCGCAATCGTTTGAAGTTAGAAATTACAGAAAGCCACATGATGAACGATGTCGAAGAAGGACTTGCACTCTTGAAACGTCTAAAAATGCTGGGACTCAAGTTGAGTTTAGACGATTTTGGCACGGGATATTCCTCGCTGAGCAATCTTCATACTTTTCCTATCGATACGCTCAAAATCGACCAGTCTTTTGTCAATCGTCTCAACGAGAGTCAAGAGAGTCATAAGTATGCCCAAATTGTTCGCACTATTATTTTGCTCGGTCATAATTTAGAGTTTGACGTAATCGCCGAAGGGGTTGAAACGGCACACCAGGTTAGGGCGCTGCAATCTCTAGAATGCGAATACGGACAGGGATATTTCTTCTCAAAACCTCTCTCGAAAGAAAAAGCAACAGAACTATTGGAGAGTAATCCGCAATGGTCTGTGTGACCCCAGGGCTATTTCCTTGCTTACGTAACTCGCACGGAAATTAATTTCCGTGCTAATAGCCTAAGTCCGTCTTATCCCTCTTCTGTCACTCTCCGAGACTTAAAATGAAGAAATCAAGACGATAAATCTTTAGAAGGCTCTGAGCATAATGGATGTAGAGTTACAAATCCTCAA
>JALOOL010000202.1 GCA_025454425.1 Hydrococcus sp. Prado102
AGCTTTCACAAGCAGACTACAACAAACTAATGGAGATTCTACCCAGTCTCGGTCATGTAGGCGAAGGTCACTGTCAAGAAACAAAATTGAACGCATGAAATCAAAACTCATTTTCCCATTAGCGTTATTGTCCCTTCTGGGTTGGCAGGGAAAAACACTAGCTCATGGAGTGACGATTAACTATGAAATGACTCAGGCGATCGCGATCGAAGCGGCTTACGATACCGGAGAGCCAATGGCAAAAGCTCAAGTAATCGTTTATGCTCCAGATAATCCCTCTACTCCTTGGCAAAAAGGCACGACTGACGAGAAAGGCAAGTTTGTCTTTACGCCCGATCGCGCCAAAGCTGGCAACTGGGAAATTACCGTTCGTCAAGCCGGACATGGAGATGTTCTCGTCGTTCCTGTCGAGTCTCAAACGGCTAGCAACACGCCCCCAACCCCAAAAACCCCAGAAACCCCAGAAACCAAACAGGCAACCTCAAGCGACCTAGGAACCCTGACTCCTTTGCAAAAAGGATTAATGAGTGGCTCGGTTATTTGGGGATTTGTTGGTACGGCATTATTCTTCGCTAGAAGGAAAAAGTAATGCACATTCCAGACGGATTATTACCCGCTCAAGTATGTCTTGGGGGTTATGGAATAACGGGTTTAGTCACTTGGTATTCCCTGCGCCAAATTAATCGTCAACAAGATCCGACTGAGAGAATTCCCAAGGCATCATTGCTAGCAGCAGCATTTTTTATGGCTTCTTCGATCCATATTCCCATTCCTCCTGCCAGCGTTCATTTCGTTTTGAATGGATTGTTGGGAACTCTGCTTGGATACTATGCCTTTCCCGCCATTTTAATCGGTTTATTATTTCAGGCGATCGCCTTCGGGCATGGAGGATTGACTACTTTGGGCGCGAATGCAACGATAATGGGAATTCCTGCCTTACTTGCCTATCATATCTTTCAACTGCGCTCTCATTGGGGGCGATCGCTCGACCAACGGCTATCGACTGGACTTTTCGCCTTCCTAGCAGGATCGATCGGATTGGGACTTGCAGTTCTTTTGTTCTTTGGTATCGTTATTGGAACTATTCCGGCTGGATTGGATGCTAATACAGAACGAGCAGCCATTTTAGGATTGATGCTCGCTCATATTCCTTTAATCGTGCTAGAAGGGATATTTACTACCATGTTGGCGTTGTTTTTATTGCGAGTAAAGCCAGAACTGCTCAAAAGTGGAGAATGAAGCTAAAAGTAGACGAATGGGTACACCTTAAATCTCCCATCCATCGCTGGGAACCTAAATCTAAATTAGTCGGTTTGGTAGCCTTAATCTTTGCCTTCGCCTGCGTGAAAGATTGGTATTTGTTACCTGCCATGTTAGGGGTGACGGTTGGGCTTTATATAGTCTCTCAGTTACCGCTTTCTTTCTTGATGAAACGACTTCGTTATCCTGGCTTTTTTCTATTGGGGATCGTTGTTTTACTACCGTTTTTTTCGGGAGAAACTATCATCTGGCAATGGGGCGCGTTAACTTTACGTTGGGAAGGATTGCAGGCAATGGTACTAATTGTCTGTCGCTTTCTATCCATCGTGACAATCGGATTCGTTCTTTTGGGGACAACCCCTGTTTTGACTTTAGTTAAATCAATGCGATCGCTAGGTTTGCCTCTTATTTTGGCAGATATGACCCTACTGGCATATCGCTATCTATTTGAGATCGCTGATAGTTTAGCAACTATGAAACAAGCAATGCGGTTGCGGGGTTTTGGTTCCCAGAAAAAATCTAACTGGTTGTTGCCCGATTCCCAAGATTTAAAAGGTTTAGCGTCTTTAGCTGGAACCTTGTTAGTACGCAGCTACGAACAGTCGGAACGAGTCTACAAAGCAATGCGACTGCGGGGTTATGGGATGAAAGGCTATTCTCAAACAACCTCTTGGAAATCCGTTTGGCAGGAAGGATGGGGCGATAGTGACAGTCGAATGGGATTGATGCTAGCTTTATTGCTTGCTTTGGGTTTAGTGGTGGCGGAGATACTTTGAGTTAAATTTATGAACGAGCAACAAAAGCAAATCGCGATCGCGATCGACCAATTATGCTTTTCTTATCCAGATCGATCCGAAGTTTTGTGCGATGTGACCCTGCAAATACAAACAAGCGATCGCGTCGGACTTATCGGTCATAATGGTTGTGGGAAAACGACGCTGCTGATGTGCATTTGCGGCGCGCTTGCGCCAACAACAGGTGAAATTCGCTTGTTCGATCGCCCTTTGATTTCCGGTCGTTTCTATCCAGAAGTCGGATTTTTGTTCCAAGATCCCAACGATCAACTTTTCTCGGCATCGGTGCGAGAAGATGTTGCCTTTGCGCCGCAAAACATGGGTTTATCAACCGAGGAAGTAGAGTATAGAGTCGATCGAGCTTTAAGAATAACGGGGATGGAAAACCTAGCGAATCGTCCGCCCCATCACCTTTCTGGTGGAGAAAAGCAGATGGTCGCGATCGCAGGTATTTTAGCCATGCAGCCTCGCATCCTTCTTTACGACGAACCAACGGCGAGTTTAGATTTGAAAGCGCGTCGCCGTCTGCTTCAGTTTTTGGGGCAGTCTCAGGAAACGCTGTTAATTGCCTCTCACGATCTAGAGTTTATTTTAGAACTGTGCGATCGCGTCATTCTTATGGATGCCGGACGCATTGTTGCCCAAGGAAAACCCAAACAAGTGATGGGCGACAGGGATTTGATGCGACAATACGGCTTAGAAGTTCCTTATTCTCTGCGCTTTTAAGATCGATTACCGAAACCGAGCATCTTTGCTATCAATCTGTCTCCCTTTAACAGTTATCAGCGATAAGAGTTCAAAGTTCAAAGTTTAGGATTCAATATACTTCAAAAGTCTCCCTGGTCACTGGTGTAGGGGCGAACGGTCGTTCGCCCCTACTTCTCATTAGGATCGCTCAAGGCTGGATTGCTGATGAATGACTCGTCGGTTAAACTGTGTAAAAATGCCAGTAAGTCGCGTTTCTCGGCTTCAGCGATTTCAAATCCAGAAATAAACTGGCTTTTGAAAGGATTTTCACGACCTACGCCAGCATATTCTCCACTGTGTAAGGTTCGTCCGCCAACGCGATAATGCTCGATCGCTTCTTCGAGAGTCGCAATACTGCCATCGTGCATATAGGGAGCCGTAAGCGCAATGTTTCGCAAGGTAGGTGCTTTAAAACGACCCATATCAGCAGTTTGTTGCGTAATTTCGTATACCCCAGTATTGTTAGATGGATAAGAGCCTTTGCCGTCAATATTGTAGAGTCCCGTATTGTGAAAAGCCATCTCTGTAAAAGCTAAACGTTCGTGCTTAATTGAATCTGAGAAATTCAATCCGCCGTGACAGTGAAAGCACTCCATTCGTTCGCTGTGAAACAATGCCTCTCCTCGTTTAGCAGATGCCGAAATTGCCGCGCGATCGCCCCTAAACCGATAGCGATCGTAAGGAGAATTAAACGAAATTAAACTGCGCTCAAAAGAAGCCAAAGCTTTGGTTAAGTTACTGAGATTAATCGCCTTTTCCCCAGTACCAAACGCTGCTGTAAATAGCTGACGGTAGGTAGGATCTTGACGTAGTAAGGCGAGAATTTGGTCTTCTTTACCCACCATACCCAATTCGACGGGATGTTCTCCAAACAAGGGGACGAGTGCTTGGGTTTCCAATCGCGTCATGAGAGGATTTGCCCAGGTAAACACCGAATTATAGGCAATATTGGCAAGACTCATGGAATTGCGAGGATGCGCTTCTCCGGTTGCTCCAATTCCTACTGGTTTGCCATCGGTGAAGGCGCGTTTCTGTTCGTGGCAAGAGGCACAAGAATACTCTCCCGTAATCGAGAGACGTTTTTCATAAAATAAATGCCGTCCCAGTTCCACTTTTTGAGCGGTTATCGGGTTATCGTCAGGGACGATAGGTTTTGGCATCTTAGCGGGTAAATTCCACTCATAAGACTGTGGGGAAGAAGCTGCCAATACATAACCCAGACTACTCGCCAATAAAAATATTAGCGTCAGTGCGATCGCGCGAGAAAATCTCCGTTTTCTTTTCAAGGCTCTTTGTTGAGGCAGTTTCATCATTGCTATTCAACGCGAAAGAATGTTTGGGTTGTTGCAGATTTATCCATAAAAGGTAATCCAAGATTTGTCATAATGCTCGCGCAGTCCTTGTCATTAGGTTCTGACATACATCCTGGCGCAGTTTTAGGTTGATTTTGATTGAGATTGGATTGAGCCACTAATTGTTCGAGATCTGCTATGACAACGTTCTTTGTTGGCTCGAACTCAGTTAAAATAACGCTAGCGCGATTAGCCTCACTACAGCTTGTCGGTTGTTCGCTAGCACTTCCTGCCTGACATCCCGTACTCCCCAAGTGGATAGGAAAACCACTCGATGCTTCTTCTGTGCCTCCACTATCGTTCTGCTGCTGGTGTTTGTTCGTTGACTGAACCATTGCCGAATTTTGCAGGTCGATCCTGGCAAACTTATATCCCAAACGCCAATTCCACCATAGCCCAGTTAGATTTAAGGGAGAAGGGGCAAGCGTTGCATCTTCATGGTTGAGATCGAACGGGATTCCTAGCGAAAACTTTAACCCAGTGTAGTTACCTTTGGGAACCGTGCCAACAATGCGATCGCGCATCTCAACCGTTCCATTAGTACAAGCGCCCGTCTTATCCTCAAAGTCGAGCAGTGCAACGGTTTGATACTGCCACTTGCCATCTTGTTCTAGCGTCACGGGAACGGTTTTTCCTGTCTCATCAATCAACGCCACATCGGAAATGTAAAAGCGAAAGTCAGATAGCGTCTGGTTTGTAGCAGGTTGACCGAGACGGTAGTTAGAACCGCAAGAAAAAGGTCGATCCCCAACTTTAGCAGCAAATCGAATCGTTACTGGTTGGGTTTGAGATGCTGTTGTTTCTTGGGCGATTGCTTTCGAGTCGCTTGCTAGGAGAGCGAGAATTGTTAGTGTCGCGAGCGATCGCATCGTAAATTTCATCGATGGCATAAATGTTGCTATCTATTGGGTTAAAGATCTTTTTAATCTGGAATAGAATAATTCTCTTCACTAGTCAAACGACAAGCTGTCAAATCCAATTGACAATTACGAATTACGAATTATTTTGGTCATCTTTAATTAGATGGTCGGTCGAGACGCGAAGCTTGTTCGAGGACGGCTTTTTCTTTCGCTCTTTGGGCAAACGGTTGTAATTGCTCGATCGCCAGACCGCTCAAAAGACTCAAATCCTTTAACTCGATTCCCTTGCTCGACATTTCTACACACCAAGTCTGTCGTGCTTGTTCTATAGCTGGGGGTTTACCTTGTAATGTCAAAAAACCGTCGGTCAAAACTCCCCATAAAGCGCGTAATTCTTCTTCGGTTAAAGGTTTTCCTTCTAGGTTGAGAAACAAAGCGGGTTCATCATCTTTACGACTTTTGAGCCATTGCGTTAGGGGATTATTGGTATAGGAACCGTAGCGTTTTCCCAGAATCCATTGATTTAGGGGAACTTGTCGCACTGCACCGTAATTAATTTGCAAAATATGTTGGTGAGGTTCGCTTAGAGAATGCGATCGCTCTAAATAAACTATTTCAATCGCAGATAAACCCGCTCCAAATAAAACATATGCCAAAGCATAATCCTGTCGCCCCAGTTTCTTCGCTCGTTGGAGAATTGAATGAACTAAATTTGCGGGTAAATCGGTTATTAATCTCGTCTTTACTAAAGAAGATGTTATGGTTGGTGCGATTTCCCCTTGTACAAATAGGTCTACTAAACTTTCCAAAAAATCTTCTCTGTCTTCCCACAAGGGATGTCCTTCGCTGGTTAAGGCGATCGCAAAGTATCCTAATAACAACCCATTGAGCAAACTAGCTAATTTCTCAGCGCTCAAATGACTCTGCCAACCATTCTCCTCAAGCATCTTTGCCAAACACTCAGCCACATAGCAATTAGCTTGACTCAATCCCCGACCTATTGCTAAACGAATCTCTACTGGATATTGACCCGCATCGCCGATTAGGGAGCGCACGAGTTCGGGAACGCGATCGAGTGAGTGCAAAGTGGCTTTGGCATAAGCTTTTAACGCCTCAGAAACACTGTCTTGGGAAATAGCTTGTTCGACTAAGGTTTTACCTAACTGAGTAAAACTCACAGAATCTTCGAGCGCGGCTAAAAGTAATCCGTGTTTGCTGCCAAAATGACGAAATAATGTAACTTCATTGACTTGTGCGAGTTCGGCAACTGCCTTTGTGGTCGTCTCGCTCACTCCGTTAGCAGCAAATAACTCTAGTGCTGCATCGATTAAACGAGTTCGCGTTGACTTTTTTGGCTCAGACATCATATCGTAAAATTGCAAGTGGCACTTGCACAAATAAAAAAAGCTTGTTAGACTAATAAATGTAAGTAGCACTTGCATCTTCTTTCCATCATTATAGCGATAAAGCTGTAACGGATTGAAACGTGCATTACAGTAGTTTTTGCTTTTCCTCTCGCACGGGATAAAAGCGAATAAAAGGATTTCTGAGGATAAAATCATGTCAAAACAAACGATCGCCCCAGCGGGCGAGCAAACACTTGCGCTCTCGCGGACGAATGTAGCGTTTTTCGCTGCCATTCATGCTTTAGCGTTATTAGCCCCTTGGTTCTTTTCCTGGTCGGCTTTGGGCGTTGCGATCGCGCTTCATTGGCTGTTTGGTAGCATTGGGATCTGTCTGGGCTATCATCGACTTTTAACCCATCGCAGCCTTCAGGTTCCACGATGGTTAGAATACATCTTGGCAACCATAGGAGCAATGGCACTGCAAGGAGGGCCGATCTTTTGGGTAGCTTCACATCGCTTGCACCACGCTCATACTGAGGATGAAGAAAAAGATCCCTATTCAGCAAGGCGGGGTTTCTGGTGGAGTCATATGCTTTGGTTGTTGTACCCTCAAAAAGATGTTTTCAATTACGAAATCTACAAAAAATCTGCACCCGATTTAGATCGAGATCCCTATTATCGTTGGTTAAATCAAAACTTTCTGTTGCTTCAAATTCCTTTGGGATTGCTGCTGTATGGTTTGGGTGGATGGTCTTTTGTTATCTATGGGATGTTTTTGAGAGCCGTTTTGTTGTGGCATAGTACTTGGTTAATTAATTCTGCTTCTCATGCACGCGGCTATCGTAATTTCTCTGTAGATGATGGTTCTCGCAACCTTTGGTGGGCAGCTATTTTGACTTATGGAGAAGGTTGGCACAACAACCATCACGCCCGTCCTCGCGTCGCTAAGGCAGGACTGCGTTGGTGGGAAATCGATCCGACTTGGTGGGCAATTCAAGTATTAAAGACATTGGGTTTGGCGAAAAAGATTGTCACAACTTAAATCAGTTATCAGTTATCAGTTAACTTTCACTGATAACTGTTACTTTGGTCACTGTTAATTGGGGAACCAGAAAACGAGGCAAAAAATGAGCGAGAGAAAAGCTTTCTCTTCCTGGTTCTCGGATAAAAATTAAAGGAAAAAGTGCTAGCAGACGCAGAAAAGCCGATAAAGCGAATAATTCGCCGATTCCGCCTAAAAAAGCATCTTGTGCTAAGAAACCGCCTGTAGTGGTTCCTAAAGCACCGCCCAAACCGCTAACTGCTGCCGCGATCGCAAAATAACTCGATGAGTTTCTGTGAGGTGCGATCGCCATTTGTAAGTTATTGGAACACAAATCAATAGCTGCCCATGTGCTACCAGAAACAGCATATAGTAAGGGCAACCACAACCAAACCGAAAGGGTATCGATGCCAATTCCCAGCCACAATAGAGGGATGAGGGCAACAATCATGCCAATAGAGATTAACATCGGACGATTGCCAACGCGATCGGCTAACTTTCCCCAAAACACTAGCATTAAAACATTAACCCCTGCGGTCAAACTGTTATAGAACGTTACCCAACTGATATCCAATCCCAGATCTTTGAGTAAATAAACGTTAAAAAAAGGAAAACTGAGATTGACTGCAAACATCCATAATCCGTAGTACAGCAAATATTTAAGGAAGTTAGTATCTTTGAGGAGATTAGGAAAGGTAGAAGGTTTTGCGCGATCGACCAATTCTAAACTGGGAATAACGTCTGTCGCTGCTTTTGGATTGACATCCACCATAAACAATTGAAAGCTCAAACTAACTATCCCCGCCAAGACTGCTAACATTAGCACCAAAGCGTAACCTTGAATCGTTCCGCCTTGCCAATGAGATACCAATATTCCTAGCAACGGTACGCAAAGAAAATTAGTTAAATTAGCCGCACTATTACGCAATCCAAAATATCGTCCTCGCAAGCGTTGGGGCACTAATACCGCCATCCAGCTAACCCAAGAGGAACAACCCAACGCACCGCACAGATGAGTGACTAAGGCAATAAAAAGGGTAACTTGTATAAGTTGATGGGTTTCAAATAAGCGGATCTCAAAACCGACGATACTTAAGACTAAAATCAACCATAATAGACGCGATGGCGTAAAAAATCGCAAGCTATACCAACAACGACTAGTGGCTCGATCTGCTAAATAAGCCCCGATAGGTTGAATAAAATTAGCTAACATGGGGATTGCTGCCAAAAAGCCGATTTCAATATTCGTTGCCCCTAAATCAATTAAGAAGTTACTTAGCAAGACATCCGCCGTCACGCAAGAAAAAATTGTAGAAAATATATGGTCGAGGGTTGATGCTTTTAAGCTAGTACGAATTTCGTTTTTGGAAGGTTGCGTAGATGGAAGAATTGGGGCAATCTCTACAGCGACATCGTTTATCGGTTGGAGAAGTTCGGGAGGAGATAAGATTTGAGATTTTGCGAGGGCGAAATCTCCGGGGATTTTGAGCATAAAAGATAAGAGTTAGAATACTAAAGTTTTTTAATAAAAATATTTTTAATATTTTGCAATAAAAATCTATCAATTGAAATCTGCTGTAATTGGTATTGACAATCAATTAAACGATCGCACAAACTATTGGCGATCGCGTCATGTCTCGGTGAAAATAAAAATAGGCGATCCCCGTAGCGTTTTCCTCAAAAAATTGGATGTTGCGATCGCTCTTTATTTTGTTACAAATTATGTAGTCAATGACAAAACTTTCTACTGGCAATGCACTTTATCGATAGGATTTGTTCTTCGTTGTTTAGGAGGCGATTTCTTTCTTTCGTCAGATGGCAAATTAAGCACTATCTAATCCATATTGATGAGCTAGCTTTGACAAAGCTAGCTCATCTTTTTTTGAGATGGGTAAGTGTCCTGTTCATCATTTTTTTGATAACAGCTTGCACTCAAAATGCTGATGGAATTACAACAGTGACATTAAGTGGATGGCAAAGCAATCCTGCTGAAAGAGAATTAATCGAACGAGTATTAAAGGAATTTGAGGCAAAATATCCCGAAATTAAAGTTAAATTTGAAACGATAAACGATCGATATATGGATGTTATCAAAACACGGTGAATTGGCGATGCTGCACCCGATGTTTTTTATTTAGATTCTTATGAAGCACCATTACTGATGAGTCATGAAGTTTTAGAACCTTTGGATAACTATATTACTGATGAGTTCGATCTAGCAGATTTTCAACCTTTTTTACTCAAAGCGTTTAAATATAAAGGCAAAATTTATGGATTGCCTAAAGATTTCTCAACGCTAGCACTTTTTTATAATCGGAAATTTTTTAGTGAAGTAAATTTGAGCGCTCCTCCCAAAAATTGGCAGCAAATGCGAGAATATGCTCGACGATTAACTAGCGATTATAATGGCGATGGAAGAAAAGAACGATATGGTTTAGGAATTACATCAGAACTTGCTCGTCATTACTTTTTAATGAAAGCATTTGGCGGTCAATTAATTAATCGTCAAGGATACGCTAATTTTGCTACTAAAAAAAATCTCAAAGGATTGCAATATTTAGTTAAAATGTATCAAAAAGATAAAACAGTTGCGCAACCTTCAGATGTTGGTGCGAGTTCTGATAGCGAAATGTTTGGTCAAGGAAAAGCTGCAATGGTTATCGAAGGGCCATGGTCAATTCCTTATTTAAAAGAAACCTTTCCTAAAATTGAATTTGCTACAACAGAAGTTCCTACAATGAATCGAAAAAAAGGTACGATGTCATATACTGCTGCTTATGTCATGAATCAAAAATCAAAACATAAAGAGGCAGCTTGGACACTGATATCTTATCTATCAGGAAAAGAAGGGATGAAAGCTTGGGCAAAAGGTGGGGCTGTTTTACCAAGTCGCAAGTCTGTTTTAGCAGAACTAGGCTATGTAGACAATCCTCTTTATGCTCCTTTTCTTAAGGGTGCTACTTATGCAACAATTTGGCAAGCAGGAATCAATTTACCGGCTATTAAAACTCATTTTAACAATCAGTTTTTAAGTGCATTATTGGGCGAAGAATCTTTAAAAAAAGCTTTGCAAAAAGCACAGCAAGCTGCCAACAAAGAAATTAAAGCTGCTGATTATTAATAGTAAATACTAGGGGCGAATGGCTATTCGTTTTATTAGTCAACAGGTGAGCATTACCAAAAAGTTTTCAATCTTTATTTATAAATTGTTATAAGCAATACTCACCCTACATTAGGCTAATTTATTTATAAATCTCTTTCTAGTTTCCTTTACTTTGTTCTCTCTGTGGTTCTCCAAAAAAACTTAAGATTAAGAATGAAAAAAATTTTCCAAAGAGCAAAGCTTCAGGAAGCTGTTTCTGGTTATCTCTTCGCGCTGCCAGCTATATTAACTCTTGGAATATTTTTAATTTTGCCAATTATTTATTCAATTTTTTTATCTTTTAACAAAGTTCGGATTTTAGGCGGATTAAGCTATC
>JALOOL010000520.1 GCA_025454425.1 Hydrococcus sp. Prado102
CCCAGAAATGTGCCGATCGCAACCATCATCAACCAGTTAGTTGCTAGCGCATAGGTAGTCAATGCACTTGCAAGTGCTATTGATGATAGCAATAACATTTTTGCCAATCCCAAACGACTCGCGATCGCGCTACTGGTTAGTGCTGCGACGATATAACCCGTGACTTGGCTGACGAATAGGAATGTTACTGTCGCTGGAGTCAGTTGATACGCGCTTAGGATTGAAGGAAGTAAAACGCCGAGTCCACCTTCAGCAATGCCGATAGAAATGAAAGCATAAAATGCGATCGCGACTCCTAACCAAGCGGGATAATTCGATTGGGAATTAGGCACAGAGCTTTTCCTTATCCAGCTTTGACTGATGGCAAGATTATCCGATGTGCTATTGGTTTGTCGCTCATCGGTCAATCCTCGATCGCACAGAATTACAAATAACTCTCAACTGCGCCAACTAATCGCTCCGACCAGTGTTGAGCCGATTTAGCACAAGCTGATTCTACCATGACGCGGATTAACGGTTCTGTGCCCGATGCGCGTACCAAGACCCTGCCGCGATCGCCCATTTCTTCCTCGGCGCAAGCGATCGCTTGTTGCAGGAGATCGCATTCTTGCCAGCGAGTGCGACGCTCGCGATCTTCTACGCGAATGTTGCGTAAAATTTGAGGATAAGTTTGGAAACTGCGATCGACTAATTCAGCCAAAGAAGTTCCTAATTCGCGCACCAACGCTGCTAGATGCAAAGCCGTTTGGACTCCATCGCCGGAGACGCTGTGGTGATGGCAGATAATATGTCCCGATTGTTCGCCGCCTAACATCGCTCCCGTTTGCCACATTTTTTCTTGGACGTAGCGATCGCCAACTGCGGTACGAAGCATTTGACCGCCTAATGCTTGCCAAGCTCGCTCGAAGCCGAGATTTGCCATCACTGTCGTCACCAGGGCATTATCTGGCAATTGATGGCGATCTTTGAGGATTTGTCCCCAAAAATAGAGAATATGGTCGCCATCTACAACTCTACCTTGGGCATCTACTGCCATAACGCGATCCGCATCGCCATCGAAAGCAAATCCGAGATCTGCCCCCGATTCTATAACTGTTGTTTGTAGTAGATTGAGATGAGTAGAACCGCAGTTAACGTTAATGCGATCGCCATCTGCGCGATCGTGCAAGCAAATAACTTCTGCTCCCAAGGCACGAAATACCGCTGGTGCAACTTCCACAGAAGCGCCCCACGCTAAATCTAGAACGATTCGCATTCCTCGCAGATCGATGCCAGTTGGGAGCGATGTTTGCAAAAACTGACTGTAATTTTTCGTCAAATCTTGATAATTGTGTGATTTACCCCACCTAACCGAATTTTCGACAGTTGTTCTGACCAGATTGCCTCTCAATCCTGCTTCAATTTTCTGCGTCAACAAATCGGATAGCTTAGTTCCTTCTTGCCCAAAAAACTTAATGCCATTGTCTTCTGGCGGGTTGTGGCTGGCAGAAATCATAATTCCGCCGATCGCCTCGCTCATGCGCGTCAGATAAGCTACACAAGGCGTAGGACACAATCCTAACTGCCAAACTTCTAGTCCCGCCGAGGTCAATCCTGCGGCGAGTGCCATAGCCAGCATATCGCTAGAATTTCTCGAATCTTGACCGATAATAATAGGGGCTGAAATAGCGGCGGCTTCTTGCAGGACTTGACCTGCCCAAAACCCCAGTTGTAAGGCAAAAGGAGCCGTCAATAAGTCTCCTGCTTTGCCTCGGATACCGTCAGTACCAAATAAAGGAGACTTGGGGAGTTCGTCTAGATATCCTTTTGTTGGGGTAGAGATCGTTAGTTCCGATTGTAGCGACTTGGGGCGGCTACTTCCATTGCGGGACAGAGAAGTTACCATAGTTCAATTTTCCTCACACAACACTCACACTAGTAAAGATATAAAATTTACACGAAAATAGACAATTTTTTTTTGCAGGGTAGCACTCAAACAATATGGAAATAAAGTTTAAGAATTTTACTGTAGCGCTAAAACAGTAAATTATACGATTAGCCAACACTGACGGCAACTAATCGATTGAAGATCCGAATCAATGATTAGATTCACTTATCTATCGGACGGCGACGCTCTAACTTAATTACCCGCTGTCAAAGACCGATTTCGGTTAAAAGCGCCTCTATTTGTTCTCTACTCAGTCCTTGCTGAATGTAATGAGGCGCGTCAGGATTATAGGGACTAGCAAGGCGATCGATACTGATGATGGTTGCATTTTCTGAGAGAATTGGCACGTCAGGATCGAAAGCTGTTGGATTCATCAGAGAACTAGAAAAGCCTTTAAAAATCAGAATTTGGTCGGGTTCGCCTGCTATTTCAACCTCGACGAGCAAAACTTCTTGAGGACGTTTAATCGTATACTGTTCTAAGCGTTGCCCAATCGATTTTTTCACCGATTTTGTCCTTCAACGATTGTATTCCTTATCCAATTTTAGGGGAAATTGCTATTAAATTTCTGCTTCAACAAAAATTTATGAGTAATTCATCTTTGCCGATTGAACGATTTCTGATACGGCTTTAGGTGTAGCTTTTTGTCGAGCCATAGAAAGCGATCGCGCAGACGCTCATTTTCGCGATCCATTTGCACGTATTTTAGCAGGCGATCGCGGCGAGAGAATTATTCGTAATTATGACCAGAATCCCTAATCTAAAATATCGAGATGTTGGCAATATTTATCGAGTAATAACTTGGGTAGAGTACGGATTTAAACAAAGTAAAAGTGAATTAGGTATCGTAGCCTAATTCTTTTGGCTATTCTTCTTATTATACCATTTTTCTAAAGTCCTGAGAGAGATAAAGCTTGCAGAATATCACCCCATCCCACCAGAGATTGAATAACCTCTTGTTTTAAAGAGTTGAGAATT
>JALOOL010000521.1 GCA_025454425.1 Hydrococcus sp. Prado102
TAAATGAAGCAGAAATTATTCAAAAAACTATTTCTAAAATTCAACACGAATTAGAAATAGAAATTCTTGTAGTGGACGGAGGAAGTCAAGATAACACGGTAGAATTAGTACAAAATCTAGGCGTAAAAGCGATCTGTTCTCCTCAAGCCGGACGTGCCAATCAAATGAATTTTGGTGCTTTATTAGCAACGGGAGATATTTTGTTATTTCTCCATGCAGATACCTGTTTGCCAGATGGATATTTAGATCTCGTTACTAAAACTTTATCAAATCCTGAAACGATCGCGGGTGCTTTTGAATTAGCGATTGATAGTCCAAAAAAATCTCTACGTCTTTTGGAAAAGATGGTGAATTTGCGATCGCGTTTTCTATCTCTTCCTTATGGCGATCAAGCTTTCTTTCTCAAAGCTTCTGTTTTTCAAGAAATAAATGGATTTGCAGATCTTCCTATTATGGAAGATTTTGAATTTATCCAACGCCTCAAAAAAAAAGGAAAGATTAGGATTGTTTCAGCGAAAGTAATAACATCCGGTCGTCGCTGGCAAAAGTTAGGCGTTGTGAAGACAACTATTATTAATCAACTCATTATTTTGGGTTACTATCTAGGCGTTTCGCCTAAAAAATTATCTCGTTTGTATGGAAGAAAGTAACCTTTTGAATTATGAATTATAAAAAATGAAAAAACTGTGCATAAATGCGATCGCGCGTCTCCAAATAATAGATATCACGATCGAATTAACTCTGTCTGGTTTCTTATGCGCGCTCGTCTTCCTCAGCAATTTCCTTGGTTTTCCTGTCGAATAGCTGCTTTAAGTTCTCGATTGCGCCAAACGATGCGAGCCTTGCACAAATCGTTCCCGATAATACATTAGATTCCGAAAGTTCTCAAATAGATAGAGTCAATGCAACGCGCGATCGCACTACAACTATACATACAAAGATAGAGCGATCGCGCCAAAAAAATCTCCTAAAAGAGTGAAACAATCTCATGCTTATTTTGTGTACCATGGTACACAAAAATCATTTATGAATAAGACTGTCTTAATCACGGGCGCATCACAAGGAATTGGAAAAGAAACAGCCCTACTGTTTGCCCTGAAAGGATATGATGTAGTTCTAGCTGCTCGACATTCCGAGTCTTTGAATGTAGTAGCAAATGAGATAAAAAATATCGGTCGTCAAGCTTTAGCGATTCCTACAGATACTAGCGATATCGAGCAAGTTAAAGCGTTGGTAGAAAGTGCGATCGCAACTTACGGTCATATCGACGTTCTCATCAATAATGCTGGTATTTGCATGACTGCGCCAACGATAAATACAAGTTTAGATGATTGGCACAAAATTATTGATATTAATCTTTGGGGATACATTCATCTAATACACGTTCTACTTCCTCATTTGCTCGATCGCAAGTCGGGAACTATCGTCAATGTTGGTTCGATTGGCGGTAAAATGCCTTTACCTAATATGACGGCTTATTGTACTAGTAAATATGCGATCGCTGGATTAACAGAAACGTTGCGCCTAGAATTAGAACCAAAAGGAATTCGCGTCTGTGCGGTTCATCCTAGCGTAACCGATAGCGATTTTCTCGAACGCGCGATTTTTCGAGGCGATAGTGAAGATGATGCTCAAAAACAGCGCCAACAAATGCAAACATTCCTCAAAAGTCCCCTCGCCAGTCAACCAAAAGATGTCGCTAAAGAAATTTGGAATATCGTCCAAAATCCCAAATTAGAATCTATCGTAGGTTCGGGACTTGTTCCCGCAACTATGTATCGATTTATTCCTGGATTAACCGATTGGTTATTTAAAAGAGTGGGTAAATAAAGTTGAACTACTGAACTTTGAACTTTGAACTCTTGTCACTAGTCGTCAAATGCTGATTTATGCGATCGCTGCTCGCGAGCTATAATAGCTTGTCGAAAGCCTAGCACGACCAAAATATTAGATAGGGTTAAAAAAGATTCTGCGCTGCCGTGCAACCAATCTACATTTGCCAAAGATTCTCCATAATGCACCTTAGCATATATTCCAGCAGGAATCGTAACACCGACAAATACCAATAAAGTATAAAACCCAATCAATGCCAGACGCGGCGTTTGTTGAGAACGAGTAATAAACCACAAAAACCCTAGATAGGGAAAAAGGGACAAAGCAAATAAAGTATCTTTAGAAAACATACGAGAAATTATATAGCAATTTTTTTAAAGTTTTCTAATGCCAGTGACCTAAATGTCCGACAACTCCGCCGATTTTTTCCAAGAAACTTCCAACACCTTCTGCTATATAACTAGCAGATTCGACAGTTTCTGGACAAACTGAATTTGCTTCTGCTTCGCAATTAATAACTGCGGCGCTTTGATGGTATTCTGCGATCGCTCCTGCTTGCATAACATCGTCAGCTATCCTACTAACACGATCCTCTTTTGGATATTTAAATGAATGCTGTTTTAATGGATGTAGCAATCGGTTAATTAGAGAAAAACTAACGTAGAAGGTAACACAAAGCCCTATAAATAAAGAAGATAAAGTTAGGATATTTGCCATCTATTTTCTATAAATCAAGTCATTTTCTATTTTAGCTTAGATTATAAAAAGCCCATGCGATCGGCTTTGCTGTCGCCCAGAAGGACAATCGCGCAGCGTATTAAAGAAATTCTCGCGATCGTTATACTACTAACCTTGTTGTATGAGTTGATAGAGTCGTTTAAATTCTTTTTGTTGCGTATTGTGGTCTACAATAGGTTGGGGATAGCCGCAACGTTCGCGTTCCAAAGGTGGAATTTTTCCCGTCACTAATTCTTCAGGATCTACCGAACTTAATTCGGGCAACCATTGTCTAATATATTCTCCTTCTGAGTCAAATTTTTGCGATTGAGAAGCAGGATTAAAAATACGCAA
>JALOOL010000203.1 GCA_025454425.1 Hydrococcus sp. Prado102
GGCTTCATCCACAAACAATCTTGCCCGATTCTTGCACCTTCCCAACCTGCCAAGGTTGCACTCAAACGACCCACTTCAGCAGAGAGAACTAAGGATGCGATCGTTAAGTCACATTTCCAAGTGTTGCACATTTGGCGGGTAACGTCTGGCAAACTCAAACCAGGTCGCCAGTGCCATTCATCGGGATAAAGACCCGTTTCAAATTCGCCATGAAAAAGGGGATTTATGCGTTCTACTATACGCTGAGTCAAATCGAGCGGTAGGAAGTTTTCTAAGATCAAAAATCCATCTTCTTGAAACTGCTGAATCTGTGCTTCAGTAAGTTGAATTGGATGATAAGACATAGACTCTCCTTTACGCGATCGCTCATTGTTGACGATAAATTTTATCTTGTTATAATAAGTGCCAATAAAGTGTGCGATCGGCTACGATCCCTCGGATTTTTGTCAATTTATGAAGTTTAACGTTTTGCCAACCGTTCAACCGGGCTATCTTCACATTATTGCCAGCGATTTTGATGCTCGTCCGATGAGTTATCTAAGTTCGCAAGGACGAATCGGTTACGAACCCGAATTAGCGCGTCTGGTTTGCCAACAGTTGGGACTAGAACCGATTTGGCACAATTTACCGATGGCTGATTTTTACTATACTATCCAAACGGGAAAGTATGATGTGGTTTGGTTTAATCAAGCGACTACTTTGGAACGCCAGCGATGGGTAGATTTTACCCGACCTTATGGCTTGTTTGACGAAGCAGTTTTAGTGCGATCGCCCAGTGAAGTTAAATCTCCTGCCGAGCTTGCCGGATTGCGCGTTGGTGGGTTAGCCGATAGTACGAACATTGCGCTGGCGGCAACTTGGGAAGATGTTATCACAGTTCCGTATCCAGGAAGCGACAAAGTATTGCCAGAAATGCTAGCCGCGTTGCGAGCGGGCGAAATCGATGCTTTGATTGACGATGAGTTAGTTTTATTAGTAGCCGCCGAAGAAGATTTCAATCTTAAGCTTGCCTTTAGCGTGCCAACTCAAGTCCCGTTTGCGATTGGGGTTGCCAAACAGCGTAGGCAACTTTTGAATGCGCTCAATGAAACGTTGGAGATGGCGATCGCCAGTGGAATCCTCGCTCAACTTTGGGATAAGTGGATTCCTTGGAAGCCTTTTCCTTTTTAAAGAGCAAGTTAGTAGCATTAGATACAAAGTTATTATAACAAGTTAGCTTTACTAAAATTACTAAAATTAATGGGTTTAAAGCCTCGCATGAGCGAGGGCGATTTTACAGTAAATTTATACAGCAAGGAGTTCAGTTATTGTATGATATGTCGTGGTTGGAATTCCCAGAGTATTGCATTAAAGAGGTGGGGATTTCCGAGGTTGCCTCGGAAATGCTGTTGCCCACCGTCGCTGAAATAGGGCTGGCGCTTGAACTCGAAAGTATCGTTTAAAGATACAAAGTATTGGGTAGCGAAAACCAAGAAAAACATAGCTAGCGAACCTAAAGTAGAGACGCGATATATCGCGTCTGTACCAGCAAAAAACCAGAAAACCAAATATTTTTTTTGTAAGTGTCAATGTATCGTGGGGCGCACGATAACACTAGTTTCAATATACTAGTACGCCTCTGGAGACATAGCCCTCTTGGATCTTCTAAATTAGGCTTGTTCGTTGGTTCTATTGAACGGTGAAACAGTTTAAGTATTGCCAGCAATGGCTAGTTGATTGTAAGGTTGGTCGATGAAAGAGGAAATCTTAGAAGCGATCCTAAGAATCACCGCTCTAAACGTGCGGTGAGAACGTCAATAGAAACCAACAAAATACTTGTGGAGGACGAATGACCGGAGTTCTCGCCAAAACCGGAACCTTGACCGATTTAGAAACTTACGTCGCTTCAGAAGAACGAGCGGAGTTGGTCAAACAAGTCCGCGCTAAAATAGATCTGTTAGGAATTCAATACATTTATTACCAATTTATTTCCGTAACGGGTCGCGTTGTCGGTAAAGGAGTCCCCGCCGCTCATTGGGAAGCGATCGCAGAGCGAGGCATACAACTAGTTTACGGTTCGACGGCAAATTTATTTGTCGATCGCCATCGCAATTATATCGGATACGGGCCGGAAGCCTCAGAACTAGTCGCGATCGCCGATCCCGAAACCTTTTGTCAACTGCCTTGGGACATGCGCGTTGCTCGCGTATTTTGCACCTGTTTCCGCAACCGAGAAGAAGAAATCGATCCCGGCGCTTATTTAACCTCCGACTGTCGCGGGAATTTAAAACGCATCCATGCCGAATTTCAGCAAGCGCACGGACTACAGTTACGCCACGGATGCGAACCAGAAATGATGTGGCTCAAAAAAGATGCAGATGGCAATCCCAACGGCGGCGTAACCAAGCCGAATTGCTATCAAATCGATCAATTTGAAGAATTGCGTCCGGTATTTCTGAGAGTCATTGAATATAGCCATGCAATGGGGCTAGACATGATTCAAGGCGACCACGAAGACGCACCGGGACAGTTAGAATTAAATTTTACCTTTGACGATGCACTGAGAACTTGCGATCGCCTGACAACTTATCGTCAAATCTGCGCTCAAGTGGCGCGCGAGTTTAATCTCATTGCTTGCTTTATGACCAAGCCATTTATGGGCGTTTCAGCATCGGGTTGCCATCACAACTTATCGTTGTGGCGAGGCGGTGAAGATGTTATAAACACCTTTGGAATGGACGCGCTACCTGGTTTAGAAGGAAACTTCCAATATTACAAAGGGGGCGAGAATACATTTCTGCCCGTACCAGAAAAGTCTAAACGAAAGCCGGGGCCGATTGGATTAAATTGTATTGGCGGGGTTATCGAGCATTTAGGAGCGCTAACCGCGATCGGTTGTTCTACCGTAAATTCTTATCGTCGCCTTTGGGATACGGGTCTGTGGGCCCCCGTTTATGCCGATTGGGGCTATCAAAATCGTACCTGTGGGTTGCGCGTTTCTGCACCAGGACGGTTTGAATATCGCGCGGTCGATTCGATGGTGAATCCCTATCTAATGGCATCTGCATTGTTAAAAGCGTTTGACGATGGCATTCGGCGCAATCTCGATCCAGGGGAACCGGAATCGCGCAATCTTTATGAAGCAATGGAAGCTGGAAAGCAGGTCAAGAAGTTGCCAATGTCCTTGGGTGAAGCACTCGATCGCCTAGCGGACGATGAAGTCATTAAATCGGCAATGCCAGGTGAAATGTACCCCTTATATCACTGGTACAAACGCGATGAATGGGAAAAGTTTTTAGCAACAACGAGCAATTGGGATTTAGAAACTTATTTGGATTGTTTGCCTTAACGTTCCTCGCTCTTTTCAATTATTAACCCAAGTTGCTAAGAGCGCAGACATTTTCTCAATTTTTTGTCGCCCATGGGCGACAATTAGTTAAATTTTTTGTGTACCATGGTACACATTTTACCGATGCTAGAGAGCTAGGGAGAGCGACGAGCGAGATCTTTGTAACTAGCAACTTACGTTATTAGGAATTTTCATGTCCGATTCAACAGGTCGTCCCCCTTTCCCGCCCTTTACCTTGGAAACTGCTAAAATCAAAGTACAGGCAGCAGAAGATGCTTGGAATACTCGCGATCCCGAACGAGTTTCGCTGGCATATACCGAAGATTCTCAATGGCGAAATCGCTCGGAATTCTTTCAGGGTCGTCGTGCGATCGTCGAATTTCTCAAGCGCAAGTGGTCAAAAGAATTGGACTATCGCTTGAAGAAAGAACTGTGGTGCTTTATGGATAATCGCATTGCAGTTCGATTTGAGTATGAATGGCACGATGATTCTGGTTTCTGGTATCGTTCCTATGGCAATGAAAACTGGGAATTTGCTGAAAATGGATTAATGATGTGTCGATTTGCCAGCATCAACGACGTACCAATTCGAGAGTCAGACCGCAAATTTCTCTGGGAACGGAAGCAGTAGGTTGGGTTACTCTTTTTTATCTTAACTGTTCGTCTGAATTAAAGATATTTATTATCAGCGATCGCTAAATTGACTTGCCAAATGTCTGTCTATTTCAATAGACCTATGGGCATAAATATAAAATTCCTCAATCCAAAATCCTTTCATTCTTAAGCGTCAATTCTTAAGACTTTTGCCCATAGGTCTAATATTTTTTTAATCTTGATTTTCTTATCTTTAATACGAACAAATCGAGCGTTTCACACAAAAGCGATGGCCGTCACCTAATAACCAAATGGATGTAAAAGATCGTCGATCGCATGGCTAATTTCATTTGCGATCGCGAGTAATTCCATGTCTTTCCATCTTTTTCCCACAATTTGTACTCCAATTGGCAATCCTTCTTTACTTTGTCCGATGGGAATTACAACTACAGGGTTGCCTGTTAAATTTAAAGGCATAGTGTAACCGCCGCAGGCTAAAAGATAGGGAAACTTTACGCCATCAACTGCGATCGGTTCGCCAAAATCGCAATGAGGAAACGCAGGAGTAATCGATACGGGACATATCCAAGCATCCCATGCTTCCAAAAAACGATCCATTTGCGTTACTAGGCGATCGCGATCGGTTAAAACAGCATTGTAATTTGCCAAACTCGGAGGAAAAGCAAGATGGCTTTTTTTAGCTAGGGGAGTTCCCGATTTAAAAGCAGTTTGAGTTCGCGCTAAAAATTCGGCTTTAATGCCGATGGCAAATCCTTGCAAAAGACCTTTTACTGAAGGGGTAGAAGCATACAATTCTAAGAAAGCCCAAGCACTATAGTTTGCTAAAGCTTCCTCCCAATCGAAATTAGTAGGGTTACATTCTTCTAAAATACAACCAGCATCGGTTAAACGATTAATTAATGTTTCGATGCAAGCGCGAGTATCTTTACTGACGGGAAGAAAATCGCAGCCATACGTCCAAGCAATTCGGAGATTAGAAAGTTTTTTGCCTGTTGACTCGTCTAAAGGAACGGGTGGAATCTCAGGCTGTCTGGGATCTGCACCAGCAATTAAAGTAAAACACAATCTTAAATCTTCTATCGAACGAGCGAGAGGGCCAATTCTGAGCAAGCGTCGAATATACTTTGATTGTCCTGGCAATTCGGGAATATGTCCCGTCGTGGGAACTCTGCGATCTGTTGGCATAAATCCATAGACACCGCAGCAATGAGCCGGATGGCGAATCGAACCCGCAACGTCGCTGCCAATATCTAAAGGAGAAAACCCAGCCGCGATCGCACTTGCCGAACCGCCGCTACTCCCTCCTACTGTACGATCTAAATCCCAAGGGTTGTTTGTTCGTCCAAATAGGGGATTGTTAGTTTGATAATCCCCCGCTAGTCTGGCAGGATTTGTCTTGGCAAAGACGATTGCTCCTGCTGCTTTCAATCTTGCTACAGCCGTGGCATCCTCAGAAGGAATGTAATTACCTAAAGGTGGATAGCCTGCTGTAGTGAGCAATGAAGCCGTTTCTAACGTATCTTTAATCGCGATCGGTAAGCCGTGTAATGCTCCCCAGTTTTCGCCTCTAGCTAGCGCTTCATCGGCTTCTTTGGCTCTTTTTATTGCGTTCTCTTCGTCAAGAGTCGCGATCGCATTTATCTTACTGTTGTGTTTGGCGATTTGCTCTAAATAAGCATTTAAAACTTCTGTGGCTGAAATCTCTTTATTGCGGAGCGCTTGCGCTAGTTGGCTTGCTGTGGCAAACACAATATTCATTACTACCAACCCAGATAAAATAGATTCGATTAAGTTAATTATATTCACTTTTAGTTAATACAATTAACTAATTTTTTGCTCAATATCCAGACTTGATACTGGTCACTCTTTAGGGCGCACGCCATGCGCGAGGTGCGGAGCCGGAATTACTTCCGGCTAAGGAGCGCCGTCCCCTACAACACTGATAACTGATAATGGGTCGTCCAACCAAAGAAAACTCTTTAACCCAACAAGATGTCATCGAAGCTGCGATCGCCTGTATCGAAAAAGAAGGAGAATCAGCACTTGGCGTTAATCGCGTAGCACGAGAACTAGGAATTAAACCTCCTGCCATTTATAAACATTTCAACGGCAATGCAGAATTGAGAAAAGCAGTTGCTTTAGCAATTTATAGACGTTTTTTTGAAAATTTTAGGCAAAAAACGGCTAATTTAAGCGAAGCTAGCGCGTTTCTGAAAACAGGAGGACTTGCCACTCGCGATTTTGCGCGATCGCATCCTGGGCTTTATCGTGTTATGACGCAATTTCAACTGCAACCCGACGACCCTCAATCGGCTTCAGTGATTAAAGAAACGCAGAATTTTTTGAAAGTAGTGCTGAATTCTGAAGACTTAACCGAAACCAAACTAATAGATATAATGCGCATGGCAAATGCAGCAATTGTGGGTTTTATTGCTTTAGAACAGTCGGGATTATTAACTTTATCCCGTTCCACTGATGAAAGTTTTGAGGTAATGTTAGACGCATTGTTTGTGGCGATCGAATATATAAGAACAAATTGAGAAAAGTCGAATAGTTTCTGCACAGGCTAACATGGTTTGCGCTTGGATTAGGACTTTTTTACCGATTTCTGTTACAAAAATGCCATTGCGTTCGCGTAGCGTGCGCTTTGCGCGATCGCGTTCTAACAAGGATACCTGTAGTTCTTTTTCTAGGGAAGCTACTGCATGAC
This sequence comes from Hydrococcus sp. Prado102, assembly GCA_025454425.1. Classification (GTDB taxonomy): domain Bacteria; phylum Cyanobacteriota; class Cyanobacteriia; order Cyanobacteriales; family Microcystaceae; genus Hydrococcus. The sequence continues at coordinate 6,654 of JALOOL010000203.1, forward strand.
TTATGGCTGATTGAGTCATTCCTAACTGTTCGCTAGCAGAGGTAAGAGTCATTGAAATTCCCGATCGCACCTTCTTCATTGGAACCTTATTTGTCCCTCAAGCGCGATCGACTCCTCAAACTCCTCACCCAATCGTTACAGCGTTTTTAAAAGCAGTTATTGCAAGGGCAACTTAAAAATATAAAATCGTTTGTAATATCATATAGGTACAACAAATGTTGTACATAATCGAGCTACTGATATGAAACGAACATTATATATCCCAGACGAGCTATGGGCGCAACTGGAGCAATACTTGGATCGCCATCCAGAGGAAAACCCGTCTGGCGTAGTGCAGGCGGCTTTGACAGAAAAGTTGCGACCTAAAAATGGGTCGAGGTTGTTGGAATTGACCGCTATTGTTAAAAATGCGCCGCCAGATGCCTCTGTCAATGAAGATTATTTGCAATGAGGCGATTGGTTCTCGATGCAGGGCCGCTTATTGCCCTCTTGTCTGCTTCTGACGATCGCCACTTTGAATGCGTTGCGGGTTTTGCTAAACTACCTGTCGAGTTTGGCTCTGTTCTGACTCCACTTCCTATTCTATTTGAAGTTTACAAATTTGTTGCCCGTTCCCAGTCGCCTGCTGCGGCTCAAAAAGCACTGGCGATCGTTGTTGAGGATACTGTCATCGTCCCGCTAGATCTCGAAACGTTTCAGAACATTTATAGTATGGTATGCCAGATACCCAATTGGCAAGGCAGTCTGGAAGATGCTTCAGTAGTTGCGATCGCGACTCAGTACAATGCTTCAGTGTGGACGTTGGACTATCGAGATCTGAGTTGGTTCAAAAATATCGAGTTGTGGACTCCGTAAAACTTGCCACTAAAAACTTTAAATAAGAGGACGCTCTATAATTTTATCGATCGCACTTTCCCTTGATTATGCCTGACACGATTGCGCTCATTGCTAGCGATAACCGTAAAGACGATATAGTTCGCTTTGCATCAGCCCATGCACCCACCTTGGCACGTTACCGACTTATTGCCACTGCAAGAACAAAAGAACGGATACAAGCTGCAACTAGACTGTCTGTAGAGCAAAAATTAACGGCTTCTCTCGGTGGAGTTATTCAGATTGCGGCTGAGGTGGCTAGTGGCAATATTCTTGCTGTAATTTTTTTAATCGATCCTCTGGTAGATTCATCCAATTCAAATTTAGATGTTTTAGTGCATCTTTGTAACGTCCATAACGTTGCGCTGGCGACGAATCTAGCAACCGCAGAAGCGATCGCGACTCAATTGGCAAAAACAAGGGTGGCTCACTTAATCTTTAATCCAGTTGCCGGACAGGGGAATGCCGAGCAAGATCTGTCGTTAATTCGGCAAATACTGGAACCTTATTTAAATTTAAAGATTCACCAAACCACACCAGAAGTCAATCCAGAGCAACTGCTAAAAACTGCCCTATCGACTCATGCAGATTTAGTCATAGCATCAGGTGGAGATGGAACGGTTTCTGCGGTTGCGGGTGCTTTAATTAACACTGGAATTCCTTTGGGTATTATTCCTAGAGGCACGGCTAACGCCTTTGCGGTTGCCTTAGGCATTCCTGGCTCCCCACGAAATGCTTGCCAAATCATTCTAGGCGATCGCACTTAAACGGTAGATGCCGCCTACTGTAATGGGATACCTACGATTTTATTGGTAGGTATCGGCTACGAAGCGAGCGTAGTTGAAACCGCCAATCGCGAGTTAAAAGACCAGTGGGGGCCGCTTGCGTATTTCATGGCAGGTTGGCAAAAGATGGACGAACAGAAACTCTTTGAGACTGAAATTGAGGCTGACGGAAATATTTACCAATTTGAAGCGGGTGCGATTACGATTGCCAATGCAGCACCGCCTACGTCTGTCCTCGCCCAAGGAGCAGGGCAAGTCCCCTTAGATGATGGACTCCTCGATGTCACGATCTTAACCGCTCAAAACAAGCTTCATGCAGTGACAACCCTGCTCGGGTTGCTGGGAGCCGCGATCGCGAAGACTGGACTAGAGCAACAAAATGTGATTCATGGTCGAACTCGCCGCTTGAAAGTGACCGCAAATCCCGTTCAGAAAGTAGTGGTAGATGGTGAAATTATTGGCACAACCCCAGTCGAGGTCGAGTGTATTCCGGCTGGTTTAACGGTGCTAGTTCCCTGAAAAATCTTACTAAATCTCAAGAAATTCCTGCATAAAGCGATCGGCTAAAGGTTGCACGAGCGGAGAAAGTTTTTTCCCTTCTTCAATAGTTTGCTCGATAGTTAAATCGTCAATTCCACTATCTTTTAGTCCTTGTTCTAACGCGATCGCACAATCGTTAATCACATTTTCGTCCATTTCCAGATGAAACTGAATTGCCCAAATAAAATCTTCATAACGAAAGGCTTGATTGGGATAGCGATCGCTTTTGGCTAAACGAATGCAATTGGCGGGAATTTCAAAGGTATCTTGATGAAATTGAAAGACTTTAAACCGTTGCGGAAACTCTTTTAACAAGCGATCGCTCTTTGCAGAATCCAACAACTCTATTTCGCACCATTCCTAAGCTAGTACAGTTCTCGTGTTGCACGACAAGAAGGCTTTGCTGTTTTGCATTCATATAGTCTTACCAATATTCAACGATAGAATTGCGATCGTCGCCACTCTCTCTATTCTTAACAACATAATATCTCGCAGTCATAAATAATTCGTGAAAGCTCCTGGGGAGTTCTCTTTCTCGGCGTTCTGGGCGCCTGGAGCGATTAAATAACAAAAACCTTTTTTACCAATTAAATAAGATTGCTATATCTAAATGCCTAACAGCTTAAGACAATCGCTAAGCTGCGTAAGCAGTAGCTGGAAAGATTAATTCTGGTTCGATTTGAATTTGTGCAAATTGATTGACAACTTCTCGATAGATTTTTTTGTCTGCGTGCCAATCTTTGACAATTTCTTGTAGCTTAATGTTGCGTTCGACTGAGTTTTTTGCCTTTAAGTCATAGTCGAAATTACCGCTAAAAAGTACTGATGGAACTTTGTCGGTTTCAGATACTTGAAGAGAAGCTTCATTAATGATTAAATTCAATCGTTTTTGCTCGAAAGTATATAAGAAATTTAAGGCAGTTTGTATTGGAGCAGTCCCGATTTCTTGCCAATTTCCAGGTGCTAAAATTCCTTTAAATAAATAATCTCGAACTCCTGAGTTTTCTTCGGCAAAGGAAATATAACCTCGGAAATTATTACTGACTGCCTGATATTCTAAATTAGGTAGTGCTTCTATTAAACGACAAGCAATGTCTGAAACTTCTACTTTTTCTTCTAATTGATTGGTAAATGCTTCAACTAAAACGATACGGTTAGGTTGAGCAATAATTTTAACTCCGTTATTAAAAATAATTTGAGAGAAACGGTTACTCACTTGAGGTTGTTGAGCAAATTCCCAATCTTTAGGTACGATCCCACTTGCCATTAAAAAGCTAGGATGTAATAACGTAGGATTGTATTGAACAACGTTAAGCGCGATCGCGAATTCAACAATGTTTAAGTTTCTATACATATAAATAACAGACAGTTTTGTTAGCAGAAATTAGAGCCGCTCGATTTGTATTGATTGACCGAAAACTAGCCGAGCAAATCTGAGTCTCTCTTCAACTTGTCCCAACAGTTAGAAAGTTTGAGAGTTTATTTTTGCGGACGGTCTGATAGTTTAAAAATCGAATGGTTTCTATTCTTTGATAACATTCTCACAAGCAATTGTCTGCCTATTTTTTATGAGTTCATCAAAACTTTAAAATAGCTTTTAAGTCGATTCGCGTAGGGGGAATCTCAGATATGTCATTGTAGCTCGCGCTTAGGGATTTGCGAGCATCTTGTTCGCACTACCTATAAATAAATTACTTTTTAGTTCACACCTCAGATTTAGCAACGCTAGCAGACTTAAGCTGACGATTGCGCCACCAAGCTAACAAGGTACTTGCAATGAAAATACTCGAATAAGCGCCTGCAACAAAGCCTATAATCAACGCTAGCGCAAAATACTTAAGCGTTTCTCCGCCCACGAAAAAGATAGCGACTAACGGTAATAAAGTTGTTAAGGTAGTATTAATCGATCGCCCTAACGTTTGCGTCACGGCATTATCAACGATTTCATTAATTGAAAGGTCGGGTGTTTTGACTAAATTTTCTCGAATGCGATCGTAGATAACGACAGTATCGTTAA
>JALOOL010000204.1 GCA_025454425.1 Hydrococcus sp. Prado102
AAATTCCTGACGAAACATTTGCCCAACGGCATCAAAGGGCGTAAATGATGATCCCGCTTGTAGTTTGACGTCTTGGCCGAGGGGTGTAAGGTGGTTGCCCCTAAGCGTTAGCGAAGCCACCATATTAGGAAAGCGCTCTTGTAAGACGGGGTTTAGAATAGAAGTCTGATCGATCTCGTCATTAGTAAAACGAATTAAAAGATTGCGACGAACTTCATAATTTTTGGCAATCAGGAGATTCGTTTCCTCTGGGGAAGGAGTAAATTCTAAGTTTAGAGTTGTATCGAGTTCTAATTGTTCGACAAAAGGAATCGCACGACGAACCGGATAATTATTAAAAGATATTAAAATATTACCCGCACGTTCGACAGGGAAAACGCTACCGATAATTAAGTGTAGCTTGCATCCCATACTATGACCGATTCCATAGATGGGGAGATAGCTTTGACCGAGTGCATTCGTGGCTTTTAATCGCTCTAGAATATTTTCAAAACGATTGAGGACGCTACGCGCGATCGCGCCGTGATCGAAAGTATTGACAAATGGGGTAGCAATTACTGCATATCCTGCTTTTCCCAGTTGTTCGAGCAAACAACGATAAGTAATATTGGGTGCGCCTCCCACGAAAGCACCGCCGAGAAAATGAACGATCCCGATAGGTCGTCGTCCAATGAGAATCCAACTACCAGAAATTTCTTGCCAAATCATCGCCCAAATTTGTTACTAATCTTAATTATTACCCATCTCTAGAAATTTTGTGGGGTAAGCGATCGCTTATTTAAAAAGGCAGAAGGCAGAAGGCAGAAGGCAGAAGGAGGTTGAAGGATTAAGGAGAAAGTTAAAAGCAAGTTTTAAGGAAGCCTGCGGCTTAAGATTTAATTTTGTTGATGGTAGCTACCATAATTCTTTGCATTTCTTCAACTTCTTCTAAAACTGCATTAAATAATTCAGGCTTAGCCAATCCAACTTCTTTAGCAATGATTAATTGTGTATCTAATTCTCGAAGGGAGCCTAAAGCAATCCCCCTTACCCTTTACCCATTTACCAAGCTAGACATAACTCTTCCAAAACTCCACAACCTTTGAGAGTAACCTCGACTAATTTCATCACCATCTGCTGAAAGCGGATCGATCGCGATGCCATTTCGTCCTACTTCTTTACCCGAACTGTGAATGTAATAACCATTGCCTAAATAAAGAGCAACATGATCCACTTTTTGAGTTCCAAAAAAAATTAAATCGCCCAAACAAAGTTCTTCTAAAGTAATTCTTTGGGTAAAACTTTCTTGTTGATAAGAATCTCTTGGCAACCAAATTCCCGAAGCAGAAAAAGCAGCTTGTATCAATCCCGAACAATCATAATTTGGCCCTAACGTACCGCCCCAAAGATAATAATTAGGGACTTTCATCGCCGATGTAGTAAAAGCAATAATATCCCGAAGACAAGATTCGATTTGAGAACGATTAAACGCGATCGCCCGATAAACCGTTTTGGCACTTTCGAGTTCGCCTAACTTCTTTAGCGGCAACCAAGCTACATAACCATCCTCGCACAAACGCACTTTTACTGCACGATCGGTAACGCTGAGTATTTTTAAATGTCTTCCTTTTCTTACTTGAGTCGCTAAGCGATCGCAACTTGCATCGTCATAAAGGTCGAGATCGATGCGAGGGCAATATTCGCCGCTGTTAGATTTGGGCAACTGTTCGATAGAAGTTATCGCAATGGACATGAGTGCAGGCTGGTATTATGATTCAGGATTGCTAGAGTTAAAACAAGATTAATTATCGCCCTTATCGCGCCCTATGACTTTTTTTAGACAAGACGAACAACTCGAACAGATTGCCTTTGCTATTCTCGAAAGCACTTGGGAAAAATATCCAGGGTTAGCACGCGATCGCACGGCGCTAACTTGGATAGTTTACGATCCTCCTTATATCGTAAATACAGGGGGAGCCATTTCAGCCGAAGAATTCTGGAAATATCCCATTCGAGGCTACAGTTATCGAGGGATGAATCGCATCTATCCAGCTAGCATCGTCAAATTATTCTACTTGGTTGCTATAAACGAGTGGTTAGAAGGAGGAATGATTCCCGAATCCCAAGAGTTACAAAGGGCAATTCGAGATGCGATCGTTGATTCTAGCAATGATGCTACCAGTTTAGTCGTAGACGTGCTGACGGGAACTACTAGCGGCCCAGAATTACCCGCAGGGCCATTTGAAACTTGGAAATCTCAGCGCAACATCGTCAATCGCTACTTTCAATCGCTTGGTTGGGAAGAATTCAAAACCATTAATGTCAATCAAAAACCTTGGTCGGATGGCCCTTACGGACGCGAGAGGGCATTTCTAGGCGAGATGATGGAAAATCGCAATATGCTGACGACAAATGCGGTAGCGAGGCTGCTACATACGATTATTGGCGGAATTGCCGTTTCGTCAGCGCGATCGCAACAAATGATGGAACTACTCAAGCGCAGTCTCGACCCCGCCGATTTAGTTTTAGCAAGTAATGATGACGAAAATCAAGTAACGGGCTTTTTGGGCGAGGGATTGCCTGCGGATGCTAAATTATGGTCGAAAGCAGGCTGGACGAGTCAAGTTCGCCACGATGCGGCTTATATTGAAATTCCAGATAGGAAGCCTTATCTACTCGTTGTTTTTACAGAAGGCAAAGCTAGCGAGAATAGAAGAGAAATTCTGCCATTTATTTCGCGATCGTTAGCAAATGCGATGGAAAATGTTTAAAACTCCCCTTCAATCTCGTTGCACTAGGATAGCGTGGTAGAGTCTCACCTCCGCTACACGTTCGGTTGAACTAGTGGGAAGAAATCCTAAAACGAACTCTCCAATCCAAGTATAGTAATTTAGTCGGGCGCGTGCTTTCGCTTCAATGGTAGAAAAACCGATCGCAAGAAATAAATCTTGTAAATAATCTACGCGACGTTGGTCGATTTTAACAAGCGCTTGTTTGGCTTTTTCATCGTTGGCTGCCCAAATTCGCATTGCTTTTTCTAATTGACAATCATCTTGGGCTACTATTTCCATTAAATTGAGTAATTTAGTACTAGCATCTCCCCCTGCTGTTTCTACCTGTTTAATTACATCGTCGGTTTCGCGGATTTCCCATTCCTGCAACATGGCATCAAAAAGATCTTCTCGATTCTTAAAGTGCCAATAAAAACTTCCCTTTGTGACCTTCATTAACTTTGCCAAAGGTTCGACTCTTACTGCTTCAATTCCGCTTTCAGCCAGGACTTTTAAAGCGAGTACCGTCCAATCTTGTTTTCTAAGCTTTACACTTTCTTGCGTTTCCATACGGTAGCGTATTGACAGTCGAGCAAGACTTAGACTATCCTATTGCCATACGCAACCGTATGGCAATAGGATATTTATAGCCTGCATTGCTTATACACAACTAGTCTAGCGTTCGGTGTCGGGCAAAAGAGGGTTTGCTTTGATTCGATCCCTACGCGATCCCAAGAGCATAAACAACTGGAGGAAGACAAAATGGAAACAGTAGTAATGACCCCAGAGTATTTGCTTGAAGTCGCAAGAGAAACTATAAATGCAGTAAAGTATTGTTTTCTCATTACCATCAGCGAATCTGGCAAACAGGCTAATGCTAGAGTGGTCGAACATCATAAACCCGAAAAAGATTGGACGATTTGGATTTGTACGAGTTCAAAATCTCGAAAAATACGAGATATTCTCCATGAAAACCACATTACTATAACTTTTCAAGATGATAGCGAATATGCTTATGTAACAATGTTGGGTTTAGCAAGCGTAGAAGACGACCCCAAAGAAAAGCAAAGACATTGGCAAGACGATTTAATTGCTTACTTCCCTCAAGGATTGGCAAGTGATGATTATATTCTCATTAAGTTCGTCCCGTCGCGGATTGAAATAATGAACTTTGCTCGTAAAATTACACCAGAACCTTATGGGTTAAGACCTGCTATCTTAGTTAGAAGTGGGGAAAATTGGGCGATCGCAAATTGAATTTGTTTTTTAAAAAATAGAGGGCGATCGCATTTTGCCCAAGCGTTTTCAGTTTATTAATGATGCTAAGGACTAATTTACTAAATGAGTTATGAGCAAGTTTATGTAATGAAAGCATAAAGAGAATTGCTATAGTTATAAAATTCCCAAAAAGCCTATCCAAATAACATTTGTTATAAAAATTCCCGTTCCTTATTAAAGCCATTATTTACGAGTGGCGATCGCTATTTTCGATGCGGGATTGTTGACGACCTATCCCAATATTTTTGTGGGAATACAGACTTTCTAAGTAATTTCACTACGATTTATCAGTCTCATCGACGAACGAGACTTGAAACTTTAGTAGAATTTCGGATGTTTTATCTGGTTGGAAAGCCTACTGTTGAAGATGAAAAAATTGATTGAGGTAATCGAGCAGATGGCTGAAGTATTTCGCGTCGCTAACAGATGGATAGGAACATCTTTATTTCCAGTTTTTGTAGAAAATTTTCACAACGCATTATATAAAACTGAAATAACCCACGTAGGTCAAAATAAATTTGAGATACGAGTAATCCTAAGAAAAGGCTATGAAATTGTGTACCAGACTTACGATTGTAGCGGCTTAGCTACCGATCTGCCGCAAGAACGACTCAAAGTTGTTGCCAAGTTAAAAGATCCTTTTATGTTCAAACCAACCAATGGCTACATAACCTACATTGAGTGCGGACTATATGCCGAGTACTATATCAAAAAATGTTTTGCGGCTGGCAATCTGCTTTACTGCTGCCCTTTGGGCGATCGCGACAGGAGTTTACAAGCCGCATAAAATTAAAAAACATTTATCCAGTCGTCTTCAGACGACTTTATCTGCTGTTGATGGGTTTCGTTACCTCAACCCATCCTACCAAATTACTCAGATTAACTTCGATAAATTACAAGCGATCGCAGATAAAATAAAATCTGTCTTAATTGCTTGCATTTTTTATGTCTTCTGTCCCCTTCTCCCCCCAAGAAATCGCCTCAGAAGGTATCAAACCCGAAGAATACCAAGAGATTGTTAACCGCTTAGGTCGCCATCCCAACAAAGCAGAATTAGGGATGTTTGGCGTAATGTGGTCGGAACACTGCTGTTATAAAAATTCTCGACCTTTGTTGAAACAATTTCCTACAAGTGGAGAACGTATACTAGTAGGCCCTGGAGAAAATGCAGGCGTAGTAGACTTGGGAGACGGACTGCGATTAGCTTTTAAAATCGAATCCCACAATCACCCTTCCGCCGTCGAACCCTTCCAAGGCGCAGCAACTGGAGTGGGAGGAATATTAAGAGATATTTTTACGATGGGGGCGCGTCCCATTGCTATTTTAAATTCCCTGCGTTTCGGTTCCCTCGAAGATGCTAAAACAAGAAGATTATTCGCTGGAGTAGTAGAAGGAATCTCACATTACGGGAATTGCGTCGGGGTTCCCACCGTTGGCGGCGAAGTTTATTTTGACCCCGCCTATTCTGGCAATCCTTTAGTTAACGCCATGGCACTGGGATTGATGGAAACGCCAGAAATCATCAAATCGGGCGCTTCTGGTATCGGCAATCCCGTTTTGTATGTCGGTTCGACGACGGGTAGAGATGGTATGGGAGGAGCAAGCTTTGCCAGTGCAGAACTATCAGACCAGTCTATCGACGATCGCCCTGCGGTACAAGTCGGCGATCCTTTCCTCGAAAAATCACTCATCGAAGCTTGCCTAGAAGCGTTTAAAACGGGTGCAGTGGTCGCCGCGCAAGATATGGGTGCGGCGGGAATTACTTGTTCGACTTCCGAAATGGCAGCTAAAGGCGGCGTAGGAATCGAACTCGATTTAGATAAAATACCCGTCCGCGAAACGGGGATGATTCCTTATGAATATCTCCTCTCAGAATCCCAGGAACGGATGTTATTCGTCGCCCACAAAGGACGAGAAGGAGAGTTAATCGAAATCTTCCACCGTTGGGGACTTCATGCGGTCGTTGCAGGAGTTGTCATTGAAGAACCCATCGTCCGCATTCTCTTTCAAAAAGAAATCGCCGCCGAAATCCCCGCTACCGCCTTGGCAGAAAATACCCCCATCTACCATCGCGAACTCTTAAAAGAACCTCCAGAATACGCTCAAAAAGCTTGGGAGTGGACGGCAGATTCTCTTCCTCCCTGTAACGCCGAAGGAATTGTCCACCATGGTGGACAAAAATCTTGGAATGAGATTTTATTGCAACTGCTAGATAGTCCAACTATTGCTTCTAAACGTTGGGTTTATCGGCAATACGACCATCAAGTTCAAAATAATACCGTTCTCCTTCCTGGCGGTGCGGATGCAGCCGTTATCCGAGTCCGTCCTATCGATGCCAAACCCGATGCGTCAAAAATCGGCGTGGCGGCTACAACCGATTGTAACGCTCGTTATGTCTATCTCGACCCTTATGAAGGCGCAAAAACAGCCGTTGCAGAAGCGGCAAGGAATTTAAGCTGCGTTGGCGCAGACCCACTAGCAATTACGGATAATCTCAATTTCGGCAGTCCTGAAAATCCCATCGGATACTGGCAATTAGCCTCTGCTTGTCGGGGTATAGCTGAGGCTTGTCAAGAATTAAAAACGCCCGTCACTGGCGGTAATGTCTCTCTCTACAATGAAACTTTGGATGCAAACGGAAAACCTCAACCGATTTATCCAACGCCGACGATTGGCATGGTAGGTCTTATCCCCGATATTACTAAAGTTTGCGGACAGGGATGGAGGCAAGAAGGGGATTTAATTTATTTATTAGGAGTTCAGGAGAAAAGCACTCAAGATTCTCTCCCTTCTTCCTTGTCTTCCTTGTCTTCCAAAGGACGCTCCCTGGGAGGCTCTGAATACTTAGCAACGATATACGGCATCATAGCTGGTAAGCCGCCAATCGTAGATTTTGAACTAGAACGTTGCGTACAAGAAGCCTGTCGGTATGGTATTCGTCAAGGGTGGCTAAATTCCGCTCACGACTTAGCCGAAGGCGGTTTAGCAGTCGCACTAGCAGAATGTTGCATCAGCGGTCAATTGGGGGCAACAATTCGCCTTCAAAAAAGAGATCGCCGTTTTGATGAAATTCTCTTTGGAGAGACCGCTAGTAATATCGTCGTATCGGTTAAACCAGAATGTCAGGGCGAATGGGAAACTTATTTGAAAGAAAAATTAGATAATAGTTGGTACGAACTCGGTACTGTCAGGAGCGGCGCAAATCTACAAATTTCTATGGTTTTCCCAGACGATAATTCGGTCGATCGCCTTTTAATTAACGTTACAATTAGTAATATCCAGGAGCGCTGGGCTACTGCGATCGAACGTCGTTTGACAAGAATTTAAACTAATTTCCAATGGCGATTTATTAGAAAAACTCATAACCCAATCCTTCAGAATATCGGCTATATTACTGCTAAGGTAGGGTTAAAGAAATGTTAAGCAAACGCGATTCCCCTTCGGGGAGCGCCAAAGGCGATCGCAAGCACTCGCTTGAAGATCGACTTAGTATTTCAATCCGTTTATCGATCGACTGCCGTTATCAGGAGCCAAACTATAAATAATGAACGCGCAAGAATTTGACAACTCCCAAGAGTCTCTCACAAGCGATCGCCCTCCTGAAGCTCAGCCAGCAGACAAACCAGAAGAAGCCTGCGGAGTATTTGGGATATATGCACCAGAGGCAGAGGTTGCCAAGTTAACCTATTTTGGCTTATATGCCTTGCAACACCGAGGACAGGAATCAGCAGGAATCGCCACCTTTGAGGGAGACAAAGTTCATCTTCACAAAGATATGGGACTCGTCTCTCAAGTATTCAAAGAATCGATCCTTCATGAAATGCCTGGAACCCTAGCAGTCGGTCATACTCGCTATTCGACCACTGGTTCTAGTCGCAAAGCAAACGCTCAACCTGTTGTAGTAGACACCCGCCTGGGAAAAGTTGCCTTAGCACATAATGGCAATCTTGTCAATACTCTGGAATTGCGTCAACTTTTAGAACAGCGCGGTTGTAATTTGATCGCAACGACAGACTCAGAAATGATTGCCGTCGCGATCGCTCAAGAAGTCGATAGCGGCAAAGAATGGTTAGAAGCCGCGATTAGTGCCTTTCAGTTATGTTCGGGCGCGTATAGTTTGGCAATTGGTACGCCAGCAGGATTGATCGGCGCGCGAGATCCTAACGGGGTGCGTCCTTTAGTCATCGGTACGATTACAGAAGATACCGTTCGCTATGTCCTAGCGTCGGAAACCTGCGCCTTAGATATTATCGGGGCTGAGTATCTGCGCGATGTAGAACCAGGAGAAATGGTTTGGATTACAGAAGAAGGATTGGCTTCCTTCCATTGGGTTCCCAAACCCCAAAGAAAGCTATGCGTCTTCGAGATGATTTATTTTGCCAGACCCGATAGTATCATGCACGATGAAACGCTTTATACCTATCGGGTGCGACTAGGACAACAATTGGCAAAAGAAGCTTTTGTAGAAGCCGATTTAGTAATGGGGGTTCCCGATTCTGGCGTTCCTGCGGCAATTGGATTTTCTCAAATTGCTGGGATTGCTTACGGCGAAGGGTTAATTAAAAATCGCTACGTCGGTCGCACCTTCATACAACCGACTCAACATATGCGAGAATCAGGCATTCGCATGAAATTAAACCCGCTTAAAGATGTTTTAGCCGGAAAACGGGTCGTAATTGTCGATGACTCGATTGTTCGAGGAACGACAAGCCGAAAAATTGTCAAAGCGTTAAGAGATGCAGGAGCAAAGGAAGTTCATATGCGTATCTCCTCGCCTCCGGTGACTCATCCTTGTTTTTACGGCATTGATACGGACAACCAAGACCAGCTTATCGCATCTACTAAGTCAGTTGAAGAAATTGCCGCTCAAATAGGCGTTGATTCGCTGGCTTATCTAAGTTGGAAAGGAATGCTTGAAGCTACTGGCGAAGATACCAATAGCTTTTGTTCGGCGTGTTTTACCGGAGATTATCCAATTCCCATTCCAGACAACATTAAGCGTTCTAAACTCGTACTAGAAAAAGTTTAAGCTTGGGTCACTGATAAGTTTCTACGCTGGCTTCAGCCAGGTGGCTTTTAGCTTAACACGCAAAAATTCCCACGACTGACTCATCAGAGGCAGCGTGGGATGAATTGCTTTCCGCTTCTAAGTTTTGTTGGGTTATGCCATAAGGCAGGAATCGCGCTAACATGCTTCATACGCCAGTTATCCCAGTCACCAATATCCTAGTATCCCACTGGCCAGATTGGTCGCGCAAGAATCCGATAGAGTTATGGGGCTAGGATAAGTTAGGCTCGATCCACAGAAGGTTACTTTTGTGGAGACGATTTATGAGCGAAGATGAATACTGGCAAGCTATTGTAAATCGCGATCGCCGATATGATGGTATCTTCTTTTGTGCCGTCCGTTCGACGAAAATATACTGTCTTCCATCGTGTCCGTCGCGCCAACCTCGGCGAGAAAATGTCTCTTTTTTCTCCCAAAGTGCCGATGCAGAAGCAGCAGGGTTTCGTCCCTGCAAGCGCTGTCGTCCCGATTTGATTTTACCTAACGAACCCCACCTCGATTTAATCGAGAAAATTTGTCGCGCGATCGCCCAAAAGTCCGACCGTCCGCCAACGCTTACCCAACTAGCAACTCAATTTAATATGAGTCCTTATCACCTGCAAAGGACTTTTAAGCGTCTTGTCGGCGTAACCCCCAAACAATACGCCGATGCCTATCGTCTGGATCGCTTCAAGTTACAGTTGAAAAACCAAGACAAAGTGACAGATGCAGCGTATGAGGTCGGATATAACTCAATTAGCAGTCTCTACGAACAAGCATCAATGCAGCTAGGCATGAACCCAACGACCTATCAAAATGGAGGCGGGGCAATGCAAATCATTTATACTATAGTTCCGTGTTCTTTAGGTTATTTGCTGGTTGCGACGACAGAAAAAGGTATTTGTTCTATTAAGCTAGGCGATCGCGCTGACGAATTAGCAAGTCTTCTTTTCAAAGAATTCGATCGGGCTTCTTTAATACGTAACGATCTCGCTTACCAAGACTGGGTACAACAAATCCTCAACTTTCTTAGCGGAAGCGAACCCCATCTCGATTTACCCCTCGATATACGCGGAACGGCTTTTCAGAAACAGGTTTGGCAAGCATTGCAGAAAATTCCTTATGGTGAAACGCGCACTTATCAAGAAATTGCTTGTGCTATCGGACAACCGAAGGCAGTTCGCGCCGTGGGTAATGCTTGCGCCTCCAATCCAGTTGCGTTAATCGTTCCCTGTCATCGAGTTTTGCGCAGCGATGGCAGTCTTGGGGGTTATGCTTGGGGATGCGATCGCAAACAAAAATTACTCAAACAAGAATCGAAACCTATAGACTTCGCAGTAGAAGTTGGGGAAAACGATAAAAAGAAAGGTAGAAAACTTTCATAAATTTTTTCCCCTAAGAGTGAAATTAAATTTTGCGATCCGTGTAAAAGATCTTGATAAACTTATGCCAATTTCGGATCTATTAACTTTATTACTTTTGGGTGCGCTTTGGGGCGGTTCATTCCTCTTTATGCGTATTGCCTCGCCCGTTCTCGGCCCCGTCTGGTTAAGCGAGATTCGCGTCTTGATTGGCGGTTTCGCTTTACTGTTATTACTAGCTCGATTGGGTCTTGTCTCTGAAATTCGTGTTGGTTGGATGGAAAACTGCCTCGATGACACCATCTTTTCTCTTGGCGATCGCAGCAGGCTTGACAGCGTGACTATTATATGCTATTGGGGGAGTTTATACTAAACAAAAACTATCTGGCGTTCCTCCATTAGTTCTGGCGGCGGGAAGCCAGTTAGGGGCG
>JALOOL010000205.1 GCA_025454425.1 Hydrococcus sp. Prado102
CTCTGCAAGAACGAGAAGTGATGTTGAGTGCGATCACAGATAATCTACCCAATGGCAACATCTTTCAAATGATACGCGAACTCGATGGCAGCGATCGCTTTACTTATATCAGTTCTGGGGTAAAACTTTATGGATTAGAACCAGAAGCGATACTAAAAAATCCTCGACTCCTTATAGAGCAACATTCAGAATGCGATCGCGATCGCATAATGCAAGCCGTTGAGGACATGATAAACAATTTAACCCAATTTCGCATTCAAGTTCCTCGCTATCTACCTAATGGAGAAATTCGCTGGTCGTTATTACAAGCTACGCCGCGACGTTTAGAAGATGGTCGCACTGTTTGGGATGGGGTCGATATGGATATCACCGACCTCAAGCAAACCGAAGTGCAATTGCAAGAACAAGAAGAACGCTGGCAGTTGGCGATTGAGGGAAATAACGATGGGGTTTGGGATCGTGATTTACGAACTAACAAACATTACCTGTCGCCTCGATGCAGGGAAATTTTGGGCTATGAAAATACGGATGTGCCTGAATTTGGCGATTGGTTTAGCCTCGTTCATCCAGAAGACCAAGAGATTTTAAGACAAACTTTTCAAGCTCATCTCAACCGCGAAACCCCTCGCTATAGTTGCGAATATCGAATGCTGTCCAAAAACGGTACTTACAAATGGTTGCTTTCTCGCGGTCAGGCACTTTGGGATCGAGAAGGGATTCCCATTCGAGCGGTTGGTTCAATTACTGATATCAGCGAACGCAAACAAGCCGAAATTGCTTTACGAGAGAGCGAAAAGCGTTTGGCTTCCTTAGCGTCGGCGGCTCCTGTAGGAATCTTTCGCACCGATGTTCAGGGGAACTTTATTTATGTCAATCACCGTTGGGGTCAAATTTCGGGATGCACTTTGAATGAGGCACAAGGAACGGGTTGGTTTTGGAGACTGCATCTAGAAGACCGCGATCGCGTCGTTCGAGAGTGGTACGATTCGATAGAAAACAATACAACCTTTCGCTGCGAGTATCGTTTTATGCGTTCCGATGGGACGACTGTTTGGGTATTCGGTCAAGCAGTGGCAGAAAGAACGATAAGTGGAAAAATTATCGGCTACATCGGTACGATTACCGATATCAGCGATCGCAAACGCGCAGAAATAGCCCTTTGCTCTTTGAATGCAGAACTAGAGCAACGAGTCCAAGAACGCACCGTCGAGTTAAGTCGAACTAACCAAAAACTCGCCCTAGAAATTCAAGTGCGCCAGCAAACAGAACTGAAGCTCAAGCAACGTATCGAAGAAGTTTCCGATCTCTACAATAATGCTCCTTGCGGCTATCATTCTCTTGACACAGAAGGCACTTTTGTTCGTATTAACGACACCGAACTCAAATGGCTGGGTTATAGTCGCGAGGAAATTCTTGATAAGAAAAAGTTCTCCGAGCTTATTACGGCTGAGAGTTTGACAGTGTTTCAAAAAAATTTCTCTATTTTCAAAGAAAAGGGTTGGGTAAACAATTTAGAATTCGAGATAATTCGCAAAGATGGAACAGTTTTACCCGTCAATCTTATTGCTACTGCCATTTACGATGCCCAGGGAAAATTTTTGATGACTCGCACCTCTGTCATTGATATTAGCGAGCGTAGGGCGATCGAGCAACTTAAAGATGAGTTTATCTCAATTGTCTCTCACGAATTACGAACCCCCCTCACAGCTATTATCGGTTCTTTAGGTTTATTGAAAACGGGCATTTATGACAATAAACCCGAAAAAGCTAAGCGTATGCTCGAAATTGCGCTAACTGACTGCGAACGTCTGGTTCGTTTAGTCAGCGATATCCTCGACTTAGAACGGTTGCAATCGGGTAAAGTTGCTTTAATTAAAGAAATGTGCGAAGTGACTGACCTGATGGAGCGAGCCGTAGAATCGGTCAGCGCGATCGCGTCTGGGGCTAACATTAATTTAGCCATAAATCCGATCTCGGAGCGAGTTTATGCCGCTCCCGATTCCATTATTCAAGCCTTGACAAATTTGCTGAGTAATGCTATAAAATTTTCTTCCCCTCATACTACTGTCGAACTTACCGCAAAGAGGCGATCGCAAGACATACTTTTTATAGTTAAAGACTCTGGAAGGGGTATTCCACCCGATAAATTAGAGGCAATCTTTGGGCGTTTTCAACAAGTAGATGTTTCTGATTCTCGTCAGAAAGGGGGAACGGGATTAGGACTTGCCATCTGTAAAAGTATTGTCGAGCAACACGGCGGGGAAATCTGGATCGAAAGTCAAGTCGGTAAAGGAAGTATTTTTTATTTTACTTTGCCCATAGGACGCGATCGCGACTGAAAACTCGCTACAGATTATGGCTAATTAAATGAATTTAACCCAAACAGTGAAATCCTTGCTCTTCTCTTAACTTGCGATCGAAAGTGACGGTTTGACTACAGCCAGCTTGATGTGCTAACGCTCCAATTAAATAGTCAGAAAAGTCTGCTCGTCCCTGTTTTGTGCGCTGTAAGGCTTGATAAACAACAGAGCGATTCTCAAATTCAAAGATCGGACTTTGTAGCATTGTCTCTAAAGTTGTGAGAATCTCATCTTTATTGAAATGGTAAGGCTTTCCCCTCAGCACCCAAACTATCTCGCACAGAACTATATTAGTAACAAAGCACCGTTCTTCTTTCTGAATAAGCTTAACAGCTTGCATCCATTGATGTTCGTCATCCCTTGTTAGATAGCGAATCAGAACATTTGTATCAAGCCCAAGCACTTGCTCCCTCCGAAATCGCTTGTTCCATTTCCTCGATTGTTGCAGCCTGCATCCCAGGGCGATGTAAAATTCCTGATAATACTTCGACTGGAACATTGAGCGGAAGTATTTTTACTTTTCCGTCTTCATCAATAACAAAATCGACTTTACTGCCAGCTTCCAGTTTGAGGTAGTTGCGAATTGCTTTAGGAATAGTCACTTGTCCCTTAGTAGTAATGGTAGCTTGAGTCATTACTTTTATTCCTTACTAGTTTTTCTTACTTTAGTTTAAAACATCATATTCTTATTCATGTCAAATAAACGAATTTTAATTGTTGACGATGAAGAACGAATTCGGGAAGTAGTTCGTGCTTGTTTAGAAGATTTAGGAGGATGGGAAACCATTGTCGCTGAATCGGGAGAAGAAGGATTGCTAAAAGCTGAATCAGAAGCGTTTGACGCGATTTTGCTAGATGTTTCTATGCCAGATCTAGATGGATTTACCTTCTTTCAACGACTGCAAGACAATATAAAAGCGCGATCGCTTCCCGTCATTTTGTTGACTGCTAAAGTGTTAAGTAGCGATCGCGATCGATTTTCTCGGATGGGAGTAGCAGGAGTCATTACAAAACCTTTCAATCCCGTTACCCTCGCAGAACAAATAGCAGCAATTTTGGGATGGAATATTGAATAATTAAATCTTTATCAGTTTCTTATTTTCTTTGTTTAGCCTAAAGGTCAGGGCTGGATAAATCTCATGAAAACTATGACCGCAAGGGTAATTCTTTTAATTAACGATAAAACTCTTGTAAGAGAAGTTATAGAACTTTGCCTGCAAGATCTTGCAGGTTGGCAAGTTTTCTCGGTAGCATCGAGAACTGAAGGCTTAAAAATAGCTCGTACAGAATCCCTTGATGCGATCGTTCTAGATATATGCTGTCTAGATAGCTTGATGTTTTTACAACAGCTTAAAGCCAATCCAGCTACTCAATCGATTCCTATTGTTTTACTAACCAACCAAGAAAAAAGGTTTACTCCTCAACAACTCCAACAATTTACTATAGTTGGAGTTGTCGAGCAACCTTTTATGCCTCTCGATCTTCCTTCTCAAATCGCTACTTTTTTAGGTTGGAATGAGATTAAATGTTAATAATTTAATGAGCGCGATGGAGAACGGTTTGCATTTGTTCTCGCACTAAGTTAGCCCAAAGATTGAAGTTAAATTCGCGATCGCGCGGATCGATGGAATTTAAAGATTTTTGCTGTAAAAGAGTTGGCGCAGAATTATCAACAGTATTTTGGGATTTAGAGGAATTTTTCAGCATACAAACCTCGATTGTGTTAATTATCAAAAAACAAATTTAAAAGAACTTTTTTGTTATGGTTTTGGTCGTTCGTCAAAAGTTTGCCTTGCGCGAATGTCTCTTTGATAACTCAACAATTTTATAATTTTCGATCGAGAAAACTTCTAATTTCTTTTTCACACCACTTTAGAGACACAATCTAATCGCGATCGCTCATGGATTATTTTCTTAATTTTTTAGAAAAAATCCTAGATTAAAACTTTTATTCAAGAAAATCCTAGAATTGCTAAAACTATCTATGTCTGGGATTTTCTTGCGAACGATCGGTATCTTATTTGAATTAAGATCTTACACTCATCTATCTTTTGGAGTAAAAAGAAAACTCAAGATAGATTGTTTTTAAAAATCGGAATATAGCAATAGTTGGTGACTTTATGAGGATTAAATTGATAAACTAGAAATAATTGAAAACTATTCGCCATTTTCATGCGAATGAACGAGCAACGCGATATTGAGTCCCCATCTCAGAATTCCGAACCACCAAGCAACAATGCTTGGAAAAATCGCATTACAGGTATCTGGAACCATACCACCGCAAAATTAATACAAACTCTTCCCGTCGAGCAAGTCGCTCAAACGGTTGTCAAATGGTTTAGCGTCAGCGAAGATCGCGTTAAAGAGATTTTGGAAACCGTTCGCGCCGAACTACCAACCACCGAAGCTTTATTAATAGGAAAGCCCCAAGCTGGAAAAAGTTCCATCGTGCGAGGCTTAACGGGCGTTTCTGCTGAGATTGTCGGTCAGGGATTTCGTCCCCACACGCAAAATACCAAACGTTATGATTATCCTTCTAGCGACCTACCATTGCTCGTTTTTACCGATACGGTGGGACTCGGAGATGTAAACCAAGATACTCAGGTAATTATTCAAGAATTAATCGGAGATTTAAAACAGAAAAGTCGAGGGGCGAGAGTTTTAATTCTAACCGTCAAAATTAATGATTTTGCTACTGATACGCTACGACAAATCGCCCAACAGTTGCGCAAACAGTATCCAGACATTCCTTGTTTGCTTGCGGTGACTTGCTTGCACGAGGTATATCCCGATGCTAAAGCCGATCATCCAGCTTATCCGCCAGATTTTGAGGAAATTCAGCGATCTTTTGCTGCCATGCAACCAACCTTTGCCGGGATTTGCGATCGCGCCGTTCTCATCGATTTTACCCTAGAAGAAGACGGCTACAATCCGGTTTTTTATGGCTTGGAAGCTTTTAGAGATGCGCTAGCTGAGTTGCTTCCCGAAGCAGAATCCCGCGCCATTCATCAGCTATTGGATGAAGAAGCAGGCGAGAAAATTGGCAACCTTTATCGAGATGTCGGACGACGTTATATCTTATCATTTGCGATCGCGGCGGCGGCGCTTGCAGCAGTTCCTTTACCCCTAGCAACTATGCCCGTCCTCACCTCTCTGCAAGTGTCAATGGTGGGGCTGCTAGGGCAATTATACGGACAAAAGCTTACCCGATCGCAAGCAGGAGGGGTAGTTAGCGCGATCGCAGGAGGATTTTTAGCGCAGGCGATCGGACGAGAGTTAGTTAAATTTATACCAGGTTTTGGCAGCGTTATTGCAGCTTCTTGGGCTGCTGCTTATACAGTAGCGTTGGGGGAAGGGGCTTGCGTTTATTTCGGCGATCTCATGGGGGGTAAAAAACCCGACCCTCAAAAAATTCAATCGGCGATGAAGGAAGCCTTTCAGTCGGCTAAGGAACGGTTCAAAGAAGTTAAATGAAATAGGGATTGGGAAAATTAACCAATAAGCCGATGATGAGATTTGAACTCACGACCGCTCGATTACGAATCGAGTGCTCTACCACTGAGCTACATCGGCATTACCCGGATCTTAGTATAGCGCAAAAAATGGATGAAACGATACACTATTCTGTGTACGAGGAAATCTTGTTATCAGAATATTTTTTAAGTAAAAGCGCACGATGACTAATTCGCAAGCTAACAAAAAAGCTCTAAGTCGTAAAAATTCACTCAAACAGACCGACCCAGAAAAATATGCAAGACTAAAAGCAGAAGCAAAAGCTCCTTATAAAGGGCTAAGATTCTTTTTCTACTTGGCTTTTGGGGCTTCTGGTTTGATTGGTGCAATCGTTTTTCTAGCTCAATTAGCAGCAGGTAGAAACGTTACCTCAGCATTACCTAATTTTGCTTTACAAATCGGTCTTGTTGCTTTAACGATCGGTTTATTTCGCTGGGAAA
Organism: Hydrococcus sp. Prado102; assembly: GCA_025454425.1. Classification (GTDB taxonomy): domain Bacteria; phylum Cyanobacteriota; class Cyanobacteriia; order Cyanobacteriales; family Microcystaceae; genus Hydrococcus. The sequence continues at coordinate 6,314 of JALOOL010000205.1, forward strand.
ATAAAGAATAAGCGATCGCGCATTCAAATTAGTTACTAACTTTAGAGAACAAGTAACAGATATCGTTTATAAGTCAAGCGTATAATTTTGGTGTGGAGAAAGTTTAAATGCGTAACAGCTTACACCCAGTTTATTAATAGTTATTAAGTCAAAAAATAATTATGAATTCTCTTATCGAACAGCTAAATAATCGTTTTCGCGAAGCATTAATCGCCACTTTTGGCAATGATTTTGCAGAAGTTGATTCTTTATTATTTCCCGCTAGCAATCCTAAATTTGGAGATTATCAATCTAATATTGCTTTATCTTTGGCAAAACAATTAGGTCAACAACCCCGCGCGATCGCACAACAATTAATCGATAATTTAAATATCGCCGATCTTTGCGAAAAACCAGAAATTGCTGGGGCGGGTTTTATTAACCTCACGTTGAAACCAAATTATGTAGAAACGCAACTCAGTAAAATTCAAAAAGATCCTCGATTAGGTGTAGAAACAGCCAAATATCCTCACAAAGAAATAGTTGATTTTTCGAGTCCGAATATCGCTAAAGAAATGCACGTCGGACACTTACGTTCTACGATTATTGGAGACTGTATCGCTCGCATTCTTGAATTTCGCGGACATGATGTATTGCGTCTCAATCATGTTGGAGATTGGGGAACGCAATTTGGAATGTTAATTGCTTATTTAAAAGAAGTCTATCCCGAAGCATTAACTACCGCAGATGCACTGGATTTAGGAGATTTGGTAGCTTTTTATAGAAAAGCTAAAGTTCGTTTTGATGAAGACGAAGCTTTTCAAGAGATTGCAAGAAAAGAAGTTGTGAAATTACAAGCAGGTGAAGAAGATAGCCTTCATGCTTGGCAATTATTATGCGACCAATCTCGTCGTGAATTCCAAGTTATTTACAATCTTCTCGATATTAAAATAACTGAAAGAGGGGAATCTTTTTATAATCCTTTACTACCTGGAATTGTTGAGGATTTAGACAAGCAAGGTTTATTGGTAGAAGATGCAGGTGCAAAATGCGTTTTTTTGGAAGGATTTACGAATAAAGAAGGTCAACCTTTACCTTTAATCGTTCAGAAATCTGATGGCGGTTATAATTACGCTACCACCGATTTAGCTGCACTGAAATATCGCGTTCGACAAGATAACGTTCAAAGAATTATTTATGTAACAGACGTAGGACAATCCAATCACTTTGCTCAGGTTTTTCAAGTAGCAAAACGGGCTGGATTTCTTCCCGATAATGTAGAAGTCGTTCACGTTCCTTTTGGGTTAGTTTTAGGAGAAGGCGGGAAAAAGTTAAAAACGCGATCTGGCGATACAATTAAATTAAAAGATTTATTAGACGAAGCGATCGCAGGCGCTCGTAAAGATTTAGAGCAAAGATTAGCCGAGGAAAACCGTCAAGAAACCGAAGAATTTATCAATAACGTGTCGCAAGTCGTCGGTATTAGCGCGGTTAAATATGCCGATTTGAGTCAAAATCGCAATAGCAATTATATCTTTAGCTATGCAAAAATGCTCGATCGCAAAGGAAATACGGCTCCTTATATGCTTTATGCTTATGCGAGAGTACAAAGTATTAGTCGCAAAGGCGAAATTGATTTTGCGCAGTTATCAGAAGATGCAAAAATTATTTTAGAACATGAAACTGAATTAGCTTTAGCAAAATATCTCTTGCAGTTAACAGAAATTATTAGCAATGTAGAACGAGATTTGTTGCCCAATCGCTTATGCGAGTATTTATACGAACTGAGCCAAAAATTCAATAAATTTTATGAGTTTTGCCCAGTTCTTCAATCCGAGGAACCTGCAAGAACCTCTCGTTTAATTTTATGCGATTTAACTGCACGAACACTGAAATTAGGACTATCTTTATTGGGAATTCCAGTATTAGAAAGAATGTAAATTAATTATTGTAGAGGCGCATGGCGTGCGCCCAAACAGCGATAAATAAATGTAGGGGGGGGAATGGAATGACCATTCTCCCCTACAGATCGTTGTTCAATATAAAAAAATTGCCCTTTGATAATAAAATTTGGCTAAAGCCTTGAGACTACATTCACAGCTTTACAAAAAAAGTTGCTAGTATTCACACAGCTTTGACGAAATGGGCTAAGCTTCAGAGAAAGGTAATTAACAGTTTGTTCAGATGACCTCGAACTGACAGTTGGTTTACCGAATTGCATAGAAAAATAAAGCAAAAAAGTAAACGTACTGGCAAGCAATAATCTTTCCCACATCACACACACCACAATTAAAAGATTTGCTTAGTTAGACATTTGCTGCCACTTCCCCCAATGATAAGGGAGAAGTCTAAACTTGAGGATAGAACCGAATTAGAGAGGCGATCGCAATTACTGTGACACTATTTGGATTGGCGCAAACGCGATCGCGCTAAGCATTTGTTCTTATTAACATAGCAAGCAAATGACAAAGACGACGATTAGACAACTTCCCATTCCTTCCTTTTTCGAGGCAAAAAAAGTCAGTGAAGTTTGGCGAGTTCCCTATCAACAAAGGGCAACTGATGCTAGAGAGTGGGCGCAACAATATAAAATTAAATCGGCAGCAGAAGATAAAACCCGTATTTGTTTAGTATTAATAGACGTACAAAATACATTTTGCCTTCCAGAATTTGAACTTTTTGTTGGCGGTTCGTCTGGTAAGGGTGCAATTGATGATAACGTGCGATCGTGCGAGTTTATTTACCGAAATTTAGATGTTATTACACAAATTGCCGTAACGATGGACACGCATACGGCAATGCAGATTTTCCATCCGATTTTTTGGATAAATGAGGCGGGAGAACATCCCATTCCATCAGCAACTACCATCAGTTTTGAAGAAGTCCAAAAGGGAATTTGGAAAGTTAACCCTGCGATTGCCGATAGTATTGCTAAAAGAAACTATCAGGCACTTCAACAACACGCCTTGCATTACGTCAAAACACTCAGCGAACAGGGCAAATATCTGTTAACCATCTGGCCCTATCACTCTATGTTAGGGGGTATCGGTCATGCTTTGGTGAGTGCTGTAGAAGAAGCTATCTTTTTTCACAATGTTGCGAGAAACAGTCAAACTATCTTTGAAATTAAAGGAAACAATCCTCTAACAGAGAATTATTCTGTCTTGCGTCCAGAAGTTTTAGAAGGAGTGGATGGCAAACCGATTGCCCAAAAAAATACTCGTTTCTTAGAAAAATTACTTCAATTTGATGCTGTTATTATCGCCGGACAAGCCAAAAGTCACTGCGTTGCTTGGACGATTGATGACTTATTAACCGAGATTAAAACACAAGACCCCAGTTTGGCTAAAAAAGTGTATTTATTAGAAGATTGTACTTCGCCCGTTGTCGTTCCCGATGTTATCGACTTTAGCGAACAAGCAGATGCAGCTTTTCAACGCTTTGCTGATGCAGGGATGCAGATTGTGAATACAGATACGATCGCAACTTTTCTCAATTTATAGTATTGTTATCTGCACCGCCATTTGACGACGGTGCTTGCAATAACCAAAAGATTCAGATGGCGGTTTAATCAAAAAAATTAATTACTACCTGTAAAAGCAACTTCTGGAAACTTAGATTGGGCTTCAGCCATTGTAATACGCTTGCTTTGATTGCGTAGGTCTTGCCAGAAATTAATTACTTCTGTGGCTTTGTTGAGAACATCAATTCGTTCGTTTTCTACTATCCAGTGTTTGGCTTCCAACTCTTCTTTCAACTGCTGCCAAGCATCGTTGCGCGGCCAGAAAAAATAAGCCGTCAAAGGACTGGTTCCTTTCCCGACGATTTGGTCTACTGCGATCGCTACATTTTCATCTAACCAAAGCACTTTTAAAATAAATCTTGACTCCAATGACCCCTCCAAAAAATCTACTGACTCTAAATTAGCTAAAGTGTACAATAGTCTATTTTATCGCATTGGTTACTTTTAGGGGAATGGGGAATGGGGAAGTCGAAAGTCGAAAGTCGAAAGTACAACAAGAAAGGACATTTACTTTGAACTTTGAACTTTCATAATTCATAATTCATAATTCAAGATAGAGTTTCTTCCTCACCCAAGCAGCAGTTGATTCATGTACCTTAGCCGATTTACTCTTGCTTGCCTAACAGTTAGCCTCACAGTCTCTGCAACCTCGGTTTTGGCACAATCTCAAGGTGCGATATCTGAAGCTTTGCAGATTGCTAATTCCAACCAACCCGAAAAAATTCGTTTCATTCGGGTTAATTCAAACAGTTCCGATCCCAAAAAAACGCCTCCTACAAATCGCGGGACGGGATCTCGCGGCGATTGTGCGACTACTGAGATTCCCTTGACTCGTTTAGTGGGCAGTAAAAGCTTAGAATTAACGGTAAGCGATCGCCCTACCTTCTGGTTTTACATTCCTTACACAGTCAAAGAAGCCCCTTATGGAGAGTTTTTCTTGCAGGATCGAGAAGGCAATACGCTTTATCACGATCGCGTCAAACTTTCCAATTCGCCCGGCGTTGTCGGGTTTACGCTTCCCTCTCAAGTAGATCCTCTGGCGAT
>JALOOL010000206.1 GCA_025454425.1 Hydrococcus sp. Prado102
TCTATCTTACGATCGCCTAGCTGCCTTGCGAGAACTCATGGAAACAGCACAACACTATTGGGAAGTAGATAGACGATTGCGACTCCACGAACCGATTCCTTCCTCGCATACAGCAACGGTAGCCGAATTTATCCAATTGTTGCGACGGGGAACAATATCAGCCAATCCGCGCCCAATTCGTTCGTTTGGCAAGAAAAAAGAGGCAATAACTCTCGCAACCATCTTCCAATATCGCTCCCTTCGTTCTTTCCACCGCTGGCAATTTTGGTTAGATGCGTCTTCTCATCTCTGGGATAAAGGCGGTGCAGCAACGTTATTTGGAGCAAATTTGTTTCTGCGAGATTGGTCGGGACGCGCTTGGATGCCTGACGACGAGTTAGAAAGCGATCGCGCTCGTTTGCAGCGGATTTTGCGCGATCTCCTGGGACGGGTTGGCGAACGAGTGTATCTCTGTCACAGCGATATGGGGGTTAACGGAACCGAACAAATGGGGCCGCTTTCTATTTTGGTTCGCGCTGCAAGCGAATAAACTAGTAGATGATAGAGATATAATCCAAGCAGCCTCTTATTAAATTTTATTGGCATCTCTGGAGCGATCGTGGATTTCTGCTTCTCTTCCTCTGTTATCCCTTATTCGTCCCCTGCAAACGCTGAAGATCGTGACGATACTCAATTGATCGTTCGGACAGTTGAAGCAAAAGACATCAAAAGTCTTGCCGAGACGATCGCCCATAGCTTTCATCCTCCCGAAGGCATATTGTGCTGGTTTTATCCCTTACTTAAGATGGGAATTTATGAAGATTTACGAAGTCGTTTGCGATCGCGTTCTCCCCATCAGAAATGTCTAGTCGCTATTAAGGTCGTTCGCGGCGTTGCAGGACAAGTAGAAGAAGTCGTTGGGACGGTAGAAATTGGACTTCGTACTGGTGCGATATCGGGCGATCGTATATCTTATATCTCCAATCTAGCCGTTAATCGCGCCCATCGACGACAAGGCATAGCCCGAAAACTCCTTCTAAGATGCGAGCAAATTGCCTGCGAGTGGGGATGTCGAAATATATCGCTGCACGTTTTAGAAAATAACGATTGTGCCAAACAACTCTACTTGTCTTGCGGATATCAACTTCATCAGCTTGAATTTAGCTTGAGTAGTTGGTTGCTTCAGCACCCCAGACGCTTGTTACTACACAAAAAAATCGATCGCAACGAGAAGCAGAATTCGTCAGAAACACAAAGTTAACCTTAAGAGGGAATAGGAAACGGGGAAAACATTAATATACTTCACCTAAATGTGCATTGCTATATTTTTGTCAATGGCAGGGCGAATATGGAAGAGGGTCAAACAAATACGGCAAAAGAAATTAAAGCTTCCGATATTATGGATCGGTTGCACGAGAAAGAATTCTCAATTGTCAATCCTCGCCGCAAAAATGGCTTAATTCTCTATAAACAATATCATGCCGAATTTGCCGGTCCTGGCGCTGTTGTAGGCAGCGAATTCGATGCTGATGTCGTCCGAGTCATTCCCGTTGGCAATCTTTCTCTTGTTACCCCACAAACGTCAAGAGAAAAAATTAATGCTTATTTAATTCGGCGACAGTGGGTTAGATTAACCAAACAGATTATCGATAATCCCGTTCCTTTGCAACGGGCACAGGTAATTCTCAATCAGTTTGAAAATTGGTTTGATTCTGAAACCGCCGCTACGCTTCCCGATGATGCTTTTGCTTTGTTAGTCGGAGTTTTACCGCAAACGATTAGAAAGGTACGCAATGAATATGCGGTTTAACAGCAAATTTAAAAAGTAGTTTGTTTGTCTTCTCTAGCTAGCAGAAGATTTTGGCGTTTTCTTTGTAGCTTTAGGAGTGCTATTCTATTTTTGAAATCTGGCGATCGCCAAGTAAAAATGTTTACTTTTAACTCGATCGGGGAATATTAAGTGGAAAGTTGATAAGTCTGCTTCTAAAAAATAACTGAATTAAAATGCGATCGCTTTTTTCAGGTAAATATTTTCCTTTATCCTTCTCTATCGAGCGATTAATCCCAAAACTTCCCCAGTCCCTTCAACCACTTCTCCTATTCGATAAGCAGCAATCTCTTTCGATTCAAACCAGTTTAAGGTATCCTGGGCTTGCTGAGGTGGCACGATCGCCACAAAACCAATCCCCATATTAAACGTATCAAACATCACCCGCGTACTAACCTCGCCTGCTTGGGCCAACCAGCGAAAAATCGGTAAAATCTCCCAACTATCGGGAGCAACTCGCACCGATTGACCTTCTTTGAGACAGCGCGGTAAATTTTCTGGCAATCCTCCCCCCGTAATATGTGCCATTCCATGAATTTCTATTCCACTGCGAAGCGCTTCTAATACGGGTTTTACGTAGATTTGCGTAGGTGTTAACAAAACTTCTCCCAAACTTTTCCCTTTTAATAAGTCTGGACGATAATCCCAATCTAAACCTTTCGTCTCGACAATTTTTCGGACTAAACTAAAACCATTACTATGAACGCCTTGAGAAGCTAACGCGATCGCCACATCGCCCAGCTTGACTTGAGAACCATTTAATAACAAACTCTTCTCGACAATCCCTACACAAAATCCTGCGAGATCGTATTCTCCCAATTGATAAAAACCAGGCATTTCCGCCGTTTCTCCCCCCAAAAGGGCGCATCCGCTCAAACGACACCCCTCTACAATACCAGTCACTACTTGAGCGAGTTGTTGGGGTTCGAGTTTGCCTGTCGCTAAATAGTCGAGAAAAAATAAAGGTTCTGCACCAGATGTCAAAACATCATTCGCGCACATAGCAACCAAATCGATGCCGATGGTTTCATGATAATTAAGGGTTTGAGCAATTTTTAACTTCGTCCCGACTCCATCGGTTCCCGAAACTAATACGGGTTCTTTGTATCCAGATGGCAATTGAAAAAAGCCGCCAAATCCTCCCAATCCGCCTAATACTTCAGGACGATAAGTACTTTCAACACCCTTACGTATTTTTTCGACAAATGAGCGTCCTGCTTCTATGTCTACCCCAGCTTCCCGATAATCCATCAAACAAATCCCAATCTATATATAATTTTTTATTGTTTCTGCTTAAATACTTGCATTGCCTACCACAAATTTTTGCAAAACAATCTTATAAAATCTTAAATTTATATGGAGTTTTAGGACTAGCAAGAATTAAAAATCCTATTAACATATCATTCTTTTGAAAAAATGTAAATTAACAATTTGAATTTCCTATCAAAATGACCATTAATGATTGGAATTCGTATTCTGTTTGAAGAGTTTTAGACAATTTTACTTTGTTTGTCTCTGTATTTCTACGGATTTTTTGAGTTTTTTTTGACAAAACTTTCTGCTTTTAAAATCCTTAGGCACAAAGAATTCTAGCGTTTTTTAAAGACTTCTTTATTTTTAAATGTCACTTTTTCATAACAAGCTCAAGCTAGCAAAATAGACAAAACCTAGAATCATACTTTTCTAAAGTTAGCTTTGTCAAGCTTTATTTAAAGTTTCGATTTAATTGATAACAAATGATTTAAACGATCGCGATCCCACGCCGAAATTTCGTGATAGTCTAAAACAGCTTTATAAATGAAAAGCAGATTTGTGAGGAGTAAACGTTGGCAGGTTTACGGCGATTTGGGTCTATCCGACCTATTTAATTTGCCAACCCCGACTGAACAAATAGAGCTTATGACTAAAAAAACATGGCGTGGTTTTACCACAACGACATTCTTAACAATTTTGGGAACCATTGCGTTCCACGGTAATTTTTCCTTAGAAGCGGTTGCCTCAGAGGTAGACTCACCTACTAAAGGGCAAATTTCGGAAACCTCCGAAAAAGTCCGTACTTCTAACCGTATGAATTCCCTGTCCGTACCGCTAGCTGAATTGGCTGAAAAATCCAAGCCGAGCAAAACCCTAGCGGCTCCTGCTGGAGCCAAACAGATGAGAGGCATCGCCTCTTGGTACGGGCCTGGTTTCCACGGACGGCAAACTGCTAACGGCGAACGCTTCAATCAAAACGATTTAACCGCCGCTCATCGCAGCTTACCTTTTGGGACGAGAGTTAAAGTGACTAATATGAATAACGGTCGCTCTGTCGTCGTCCGCATCAACGATCGCGGCCCCTTTGCAGGCGGACGAGTCATCGATCTTTCGTCGGCGGCAGCGAATGCGATCGGACTCAAAGGCAGTGGAGTAGGGCCAGTTAACATCCAAATCCTCGGACAATAGTAAGATCGGTTATCGGTAGCGGTAGAGACGCGATATATCGAGCGTCTGTAGGTCGGTTATCTGTATAAACTGATAACTGATAACTGTCTACTGATAACTGAAAGTACGGGGGTTTTGTGCGTTTATTTAAGACGGTTTCTGGATTGCGTTTTGCCCTAGCAAACCAGCGACCCAACCAAACAATTGGTTTAGTCCCAACGATGGGAGCTATGCACGCTGGTCATGCAAATTTGATTCGGCGTGCTGTCGCTGAAAATGACGTAGTAGTTGTTAGTATTTTCGTCAATCCGTTGCAGTTTGGCAAGGGCGAAGACTTACAAAAGTATCCTCGTCAGTTGGAACAAGATTGTCAACTGTGCGATCGCTTGGGGGTAGAGATTGTTTTCGCTCCCACGATAGAAGAAATGGGAATTTCAGGCGAATCTGAAATGACGGCAGTCGTCCCGCCACCCGCCATGACTTCGGTATTGTGCGGTCAATTTAGAGCGGGACATTTCCAAGGAGTCGCGACGATAGTTACTAAGTTACTTAATATTGTCGCTCCTAATAAGGCTTATTTTGGCGAAAAAGACGGGCAACAACTGGCAATTATCCGAAAATTGGTAAAAGATTTGAATATTCCTGTCGAAATAAAAGGTTGTCCGACGGTTAGAGAAGTGTCAGGACTGGCTTACAGTTCTCGCAATCAGTATCTGAGCGCAGATGAAAAAGAACGAGCCTTAGCTATTTCTCGTAGCTTGCAAGCCGCTCAACAAGCCTTTCGCACAGGCGAACGAGAAGCATTTAAACTTATCGATCTCGTCAAACAAGAATTGGCACAAACGCCAGAAGTTAAAATTCAGTATGTCGATTTAGTCGAGCCGCAAACCCTAGCAAAATTAGAGAAAATAGAAGAAGCAGGATTGCTCGCGATCGCGGCTTATGTTGGTTCGACGCGCTTAATCGATAACGTTATCCTACGACATCGCCGACCGATTATTGCGATCGACGGCCCGGCAGGAGCGGGTAAATCGACCGTAACTCGCCTGGTTGCCCAAAAATTAAACTTGCTCTATCTCGATACGGGAGCCATGTATCGAGCAATTGCGTGGTTGGTGATGCAAGCAGGGGTTGCTTTCGACGATGAAGGCGCGATCGCGGAACTCGTCAGCCAAGCGAACCTAGAATTAATTCCCGCCGGACCACCTCAGCCGACCCGCGTCAAGATAAATTTACAAGATGTAACAGAAATGATTCGGACTCCTGAAGTCACGGCGATGGTTTCCGAAATTGCCGCCCTTGCCTCAGTTCGCCAAGCTTTGGTCAAACAGCAACAACGTTATGGTAGGAAAGGCGGAATCGTTGCTGAAGGACGAGATATTGGGACGGTGGTTTTCCCCGATGCGGAACTCAAAATCTTTCTAACTGCTTCGGTAGAGGAACGCGCTAGACGACGCTGGCAAGATTTTAAAGAGCGAGGAAGAGACGAAATTAGTTTAGAACAATTAGAGCAAGATATTCAGAAGCGCGATTATTTCGATTCTCATCGCAAAATTGCGCCCCTGCAACAAGCGATCGATGCAATTGAGATCGATACTGATGGAACGAGTATTGAGGAAGTGACAGAACGGATTGTTAGCCTGTACGAGCAATTGAATTTTCATGCTTAAACTTCGATAAAACACAGTTAAATCTAAGGATTTAATATAGTTTCTATTTTTTATCCATCTTTTGGATAAGATAAACTAGTCCAGAACGAGTCAAAAATTCTTCGAGACGATACTGTGCCTAAGCTGAATTGGTTATTTTGTGTTCTCGCTTGTGCGGGTGTGTGGAGTATTAGCTTGCCCGCAACCGGACAAGCCTTTTTACCGTATACGCCGGAATTAAACGCCGAGCAACTCGAACAGCAAGGATTGCAACTAGCAGAAGAAGCAATACAATTAGTTCGATTTCAACAATACGAACTGGCTTTACCGAGAGCTAAACTGGCAACTCAATTAGCTCCCGATCGCTACGAAGCTTGGTTTATATTAGGAAGTCTATACATTCAACAAGAAGAGTTAGACGAAGGGATTAAAGTTCTCAAAACAGCCCTAACGCTTGCTCCAGAAGAAGCCGGGATAAAATTTACCCTAGGGAATGCTTATTTCCAAAAAGGAGATTATGCAGCCGCCGCAACCGAACTAGAAGAAGGTCTGGCGATGAAACCAGACGTTCCCGCCGCCTTATTCGATTTGGGAAATGCTTACTTAAAATTAGCTAAGTATTCTGAGGCGATCGAGTCTTATGAAAAAGCAGTCGCTCAGGATAAAAGTTTTTGGCCGGCAATGAACAATATCGGTTTGATCGAATACGAACAGGGTAACGTTGACGAAGCACTCGAAAGATGGCAAGCAGCAGTTGCGATCGACAACGAACAAGCCGAACCAAAGCTGGCAGTCGCGATCGCTCTTTTCTCTCAAGGGAAACAAGAGGAAGGAACTAAGCTAGGAGAAGAAGCACTCTTACATGACGGTCGCTATGCCGATGTCGAGTTTTTGCGAGAAAATCTTTGGGGAGAGCGTCTTTTAGCAGATGCTAAAGCGTTTTTTGCCACCCCAAAAATGCAGGCAGTTATTGCTAAACTGCAAACCCAACCCGCAGAAGCACAAACCCAACCTCAACCCGCAGAAACTCAGGAACAAAAACCACCACAATAATCAGTTATCAGTTATCAGTTATCAGTGACCGAGAAGACAACGAAGAAGATATAATACTTTTGAACTACTATTGGTATTAGGAATGTTCTTACCTATTCACAAGGATCTGTGTTGTTAAGACGCGGTATATCGCGTCTCTAACACTGATAACTGATAACTGATTACTGGTTACTGTTTTTTACTTGCCACTTCGAGAATCTGAGCGATAAACTGTTGATGATCCACAACGGGTTTAGAGATATAGCCATCAGCGCCGCTTTGTTTGAGAAAATTTTCTCGATCGCCTTCCATGGCATGAGCCGTTACAAGAATCACGGGTAAATAAGCAGTTTGAGGATTAGATTTCAACATCTGGGTAATTTTAATGCCATCGACTGATTGACCCTGATAAACGCTGTGAGCTAAAGAAACATCCATCAAAATTACATCTGCTTCTTTAGCTTGAGCGATTCTAATTACTTCTTCAACATCTTCGGTTCCTTTAACCTCTAATCCGCCGCGTTTAGTTAGAATTTTGGCAAAAACGCGGAAGTTGATAGGATCGTCTTCTACAATCAAAACGGTTGTCATAGCGCTTACTGGGGGAGTTATGGTAAGGAAGGGAGCTATTAACCCTCGCGGTTGGCGTTTAATATATTAGGGAACAACAGACTCATGGCCAAGCAGCTAGATTTATTGACGACTGGGCAAATTATTACCACAGCGCTTCATGTGGAAATGGAACGGTCATATCTTGAATATGCCATGAGCGTGATCGTAGGGCGAGCCTTACCAGACGTGCGCGATGGGTTAAAACCCGTTCATCGGCGAATTTTATACGCCATGCACGAACTCGGATTAACCCCAGATCGACCGTATCGCAAGTGCGCTCGCGTTGTGGGAGACGTGTTAGGAAAATATCATCCTCACGGAGATCAATCTGTTTATGACGCTCTCGTGCGAATGGTACAGGATTTTTCCAGCCGCTATCCATTGTTAGCAGGTCACGGGAACTTTGGTTCGGTGGATGACGATCCACCCGCTGCTATGCGCTACACCGAAACCCGACTAGCGTCTATCGCTCATCAAGCAATGTTAAGCGATATTAGCGAGGCGATCGTTGATTTTACAAGTAATTTTGACAACTCTCAACAAGAGCCTGTCGTTTTACCCGCTCAACTCCCTCTATTATTACTCAATGGTTGTTCGGGAATTGCTGTCGGAATGGCAACCAATATTCCTCCTCACAACCTGGGAGAAGTCGTTGATGGGTTAGTTGCTCTGATCGATAATCTACAGTTACCAGACGAAAAACTTTGGCAAATTATTCCTGCGCCTGACTTTCCAACAGGGGGAGAAATTGTAGATAAGTCGGGAATTATTGAAGCTTATCGAACGGGACGAGGGATTATCCCCGTGCGAGGCGTGGCAAAATTAGAAACGGTTTATACAGGAAAGCGGCGAAACAGGGAAGGACAAGCGATTGTTGTTACAGAGTTGCCCTATCAAGTTAATAAATCAGCTTGGATCGAAAAAGTCGCTGAATTAGTCAATCAAGGACGTTTAGAGGGAATTTCCGACCTTCGAGACGAAAGCGATCGCAATGGAATGCGCGTCGTTATCGAATTAAAACGAGATACCAATCCTAGAAAGGTTGTAGCAGAACTTTATCAACACACTGCTCTACAAACTAATTTTGGGGCGATTATGCTGGCGTTGGTCGATAATAAACCCACTCAGCTATCTTTGCGACAATTATTAGAAGAGTTTTTGAGATTCCGCGAAGAAACGCTCACCAGGCAATATTCTAATGAGTTAGAACAGTCTCAAAAACGCCTGCACCTTCTAGCAGGTTTATTAGTAGCGCTCAATAACTTGGATGCTGTTATCGATATCCTCAGAAATGCGCCCGATGGAACGACGGCTAAAGTAAGCTTGCAAGAACGATTAGAAATTAGCGAATCGCAAGCAGATTCTATCTTAGCCATGCCAATGCGCCGCCTGACGGGGTTAGAGCGACAAAAATTACAAACCGAACACGAAGAATTAGAGACGCGAATCAATCAGTTGCAAATTCTTCTAAGCGATCGCAACGAATTAATGAAGTCGCTCAAAAAAGAATTGCGATCGCTCAAGCGTCAATTTGGCGACGAACGACGCACCCGCATCATCGATGAAGTCGAAAGTCGAAAGTCGAAAGTCATTTCAGAAGTCGAAAGTCGAAAGTCGAAAGTCGAAAGTAAGAATGAAGTTGGAAGCGGACGAGGGGACAAGGAGAGTAGGGGCGCAAGCCTTGCGCCCAAAGAAAATAAGGATAATAAAGGCGCAACGGTTGCCTCTAAGGGAAATAAAGCGACTAAGAAAAAACCTTCTTCTATTTCTGATTCTTTCTCGCTTCCCCTGTTTTCCTCAACTCCATCAGAAGATTCGGTATTGGAAATTACTCACAAGGGATATATTTATTGGCATCCTCCCGATCCTAAGACTAAAGCATCATCAAACGGTAAAGATTTTGCCATTTATACGCAGGTAATCGGGCAACAAGAGCAATTAATAGTTATTACCGATAGTGGCAAAGCGTATCCATTGCCCGTCAAAGACATTCCTTTAGAAGGAAGCTTGCAAAAAACGGTTATGAGCCTTTTGCCAGGAAGCGCTCAGAGAGACTCAGAAAGAATTTTAGCGCATTTTTTCTTGCCTCAAGAGAAAAACAAACTCGATTTGATTTTCCTGACCGAGAAAGGCAAAATTAAGCGATCGCCCGTGTCAGAATTAGAAGGCTTGGGCAATCGAGGACTGGCTTTAGTTAAACTCAAAGAAGACGATCGCCTCAGTTATGTCTGTTTGGCTCAAGAAGGACAAAATTTAGCGATCGCGACGACAGGCGGACGAATATTGCGCTTTGCGATCGACGACGCACAAATTCCTTTGATGGGACGTAGCGCCCAAGGAAATCAGATCCTGCGATTGCGCTATGGCGAACATTTGGCAGGTTGCGTCGCGATAGGGTCAAAGGAAAATCTACTGCTTGTTTCGATGCTCGGTTATGGAAAGCGCTTACCGATTAGTTCTCTGCGACTGGCTAAACTGGGCGATATCGGCACTCAGGCAATGCAATTTACCAGCAAAACCGACAATTTAGCGGCAATGGTAGCAGCTAAAGCAGGTACTAACTTTATTTTCTTGACGAATAGCGATCGCGGCATTCCCGTGTCGATAGATTCTGTGGCGATGGGTAGCAAAGATGGTACGGGCGATCGTCTGGCTAAACTAAAATCGGAAGAGGCGATCGTACTTGTCCAAATTGCGAGTTAAATTATTCAGTAGTGCGAGCATCTTGCTCGCATTGCTAGGAGCTTGCGATCGCACTAATAACACTTTTTTTTTGAGAAATTACAGCATCAGAAGCCAAGCTTTTATATACAATATTCAACCATTTTGTATTGACTCTAGGAATTAAGTATTTGATGTACTTTTGTTTAAGCTCATCGCAGCTATAATAGTTGGCTAGATAGGCTTTTTTAGGCATCAATTTTATTTAAATTATTTCTTTTTAATTATAAGTTGGTTTTAACAATCGGATTTAGTATTAGATTTTTAGCTTCTTCAGCTTGGATAAAGCATCCTCGGCGGCTCGTTTTTCAGCATCCTTCTTCCCGCAGGCTTTCCCTTCGCCATAAAGCCTATCGCCAACAAAAACCCTAGCTAGATATTCTGGTAGATGATCCGGGCCGCCAATTCGTTTAGTTTCATATTTGGGTAGCATCGATCCAAAAGTTGCTTGTACCCACTCTTGCAATTTATTTTTTGAATCGACATTGGAACGGATTTCAGTAGATGTTTGCGGGACAGAATTGAATAAATCTTCAATAATTGGGCGAATTGCTTCGATGTTGCGATCGCAATCTAAATAATACGCTCCTACTACTGCTTCAAAAGTGC
>JALOOL010000207.1 GCA_025454425.1 Hydrococcus sp. Prado102
TTTCGACTCGACGGGAAACGGAGGCAGTGCGGTCTTGGGGTCTCCCCAAGTGGAGCAACTGCCGTCCAAGACTCGAACTGCCTCACAAAATCCAAAATCTAAAATTGTCTGGGTCATCGGAAACTCAAAATTTAGAAAAGGCGCTCTATTATATTGAATCCTTACAATTAGACGAACTTTCTAATTTTCTCCGGTGCAATCCTGAAGATTTTAGTAGGGAAGAGCGAAGTCAATTGAACGTACAAAAGGATGCAATTGCGACTTTAAGCAAACAACTCGCACGAGTTCATCAAGCCGATCCAAATGCTGCCATAATTTACCCAATTGTATTATCCGATCGCTTAGCAACAATTGTTTCTTTGCCTGGAGAAAACCTTAGATTTCACACAGTTTCTCTATCGTCCGATCGCATCGCCCAAATTGTAACAACTTTAAGGCAATATCTCAAAACGCCACGGCGCGATCGACAATTTCAAGAATTAAGTCAACAGCTATATCGTTGGATAATATCTCCTTTAGAAGATGAATTAACCCGACAAAAACCAATAAAAACCTTAGTATTTATTCTCGATAGTGCTTTACAAAATATTCCCATGTCTGCACTATTTGACGGAAAAAAATATTTAATTGAAAAGTATGCAGTCGTTCTAATTCCAAGTTTGCAATTGTTGAATCCGCAACCCATACCGCGAGGAGAAATTAATGCTTTAATGGCTGGCGCGACGGATGCACCTAGCTTTGAGCAAGAAAACTTAAGTTCTCTTCCTTATGTTCGAGAAGAATTGAATGGCATTAGCCATCAAGTGAGTAGCGCGAAAGAATTACTCGAACAAGAGTTTATCGAATCCAACGTCCAAAAACAAATTAATGCAAATCCTTTTTCCATCGTTCACATTGCAACTCATGGCAGTTTTAGTTCCGATCCCGAACAAACCTATATCCTCGACTGGAGTCAACGGATTCGAGTCGAGGATTTAGAACGCCTGCTGCGATTGAGTCAACGACGAGAGAGACAACCCATCAATCTGTTAATCCTTAGTGCTTGCGAAACCGCCACCGGAGATCGTCGCGCCGCTTTAGGACTAGCGGGAGTTGCAATCCGCGCTGGCGCGAGGAGTACTATAGCAACCTTGTGGCAAGTCAATGATGCGTCAACCGCAGAACTGATGATTCAGTTTTACCGGAATTTACAGAATCCCCAACTCACAAAAGCCGAGGCACTCCGACAAGCGCAATTATGGTTATTAAATAAGGAGAATTATCGCGATCGCGACTACAATCGCGCTTACTACTGGGCACCCTTTATTATTGTGGGGAATTGGCTGTAATTGACAGATTGGAATTGTCGATAGTAGCGTTGGCAATGCGGTCTAATCCGGCATCTGCTAAAAAATCCTTCCAAGTTAACTCCCATGTTGGTTGCGCGAGATGGAGTCGTGCCAATTCCGTAAGCGTATCGTACCAAATCCCGTTTTGAGCGTAAATATGCAGGCGTTCTAGAGGCGATCGCGCCATTTTTAATTGTCGTTCGAGTTCCGTCGCTGGCAAAATTCTTTCGATTAACCCCGTCACGTATTCTTCTGAGGCGATCCCTGCAACGGAAGGTTGAGACGAACAATTAATGGCTAAATACCAACGATACTGACGATTGGGTTGTAAGGTGCGATCGAGGCGAACGGGGACGATTTTTGGCGAATTGGGTAGCGATATAACGGTTTGATAGACAGTCTTTCCGCTTTCGCTTTGTAATTCAAATTCTCCGCTTTTAGCGCGATCGCTCGTATAGGGAATATAGAACCACAGAATCGGAGACTCGCTAATCGTAAGCTTATAGCCAGATGTTCCACCTAAACCCAATAAAGGAATCTCTGTTTTGGGGCAGTTTCCCCGACTGCCCGTTTGGTTTCCCGATGGTGGGGTTCCTTTGCGATCTGGAGGATTATAAACGATTCGTTTAGGATGGCTCTGAGCTAGGGCTGACGCGGGAGCTATACTTATCAGCAGCACTGCGATCGCGATAGTTAGCCAAGATTGTAATCGTTTTGTCCCTATCATTCTGAATTTACTGGGATAATTCTTTTTTTAGTAGAAAACCACTCGCTGTCAATCCTAAAATTAACATAGAAGGAACCCAAGGAAGCCATCCCCCGATTAACAAGACCCCCCAGCAACTCGTTCCTAAGACGATGAAAGCCAATCCATAACCCAAACGTTGTCGTCTAGACGCTAGGATTGCTCCCACGCAAGACCATCCCCAAATCCACAAGAGATCGCCCCAGGGTGGCAAAGACCAAATCGACGTTCGGCGATCTAAAACAGTACTCAAAATTTGACTGACAAAATGTGCCTGAATTTCTACGCCTGTCATTTTTCCAATTGGCGTGTACCATCGATGGTCGTTAAATGAGGGCGCAACCGTCCCGATGAGAACGATCCGCTTTCCTATTTTTTTGAGGGGATATCGTTCTAAAAAGTCCATCAGAGTCACTGTTTCTGCAATCTGTGCGGTATTGCGGTAATTGATGAGGATTTGATGTCCCCGATTGTCGAGATGGCGGTATCCTCCAATGGAAGTGTTTAGCGTTTTGAACTCAGTTGTCCCTAGCTGTATGTAGCCATTGGTGTTATTAGGGATGAAGCGATAATCGGGTTGATTTTGAACGATGTAATGCTTGGCTAACTGAAAACTCAACGAATAGTAACTCTGACAGGGTTCGGGCGATTCGATCGCTAATAGATTGCGCCGCAGGACATCATCTGGATCTAAGAGAATATTATTGAACCCTTGGCGTTCGGGAGGAACTTCGGGCGGGGGAACGACACCAGGAAGTCCATAAGCGCACAGTGCAAAAAAGCGATCGCTTTCTCTCATCTGCTTTGCTAGTGCGGGATACTCCTTCTGGACGGGGTTCTCTCGATAGATATCTAACCCAATTGCTGTCGCTTGGGATTGTTCTAATTTGCTCAAAAGTCGATCTAAAGTGCGATCGCCAAGAGAAGCAGCCCCCCTCTCCAATGCGCTTTGTTGTTGTATGTCGTTTTCGGTAATCGTTACCAAGAGCAAGCGCGGATCTGCGCCTTCAGAAGGTTTCAGCCGCATCAAGAAGTCATAAGCGGCGAGTTCGAGCGGTTGCAACCATGCCAGCGATCGCGCTAAAATAACCGCTCCCGTACAGGCTAAACTCAACCCCAGTAAGGGTTTTAAGTTTCGATGGGAGGAGGCGGGTTGTGCTTGTAGCGCCTTCCAAGTAAGCGGCGCAATCGCAGGATTGCGACATAAAATGGGCAGCCAACTGGCACAAGGAAATCGATCTTCTATGCCTTGCAATTGCTCTCTTGCTTGTCTGATGGCAAGATAAAGAGAATCGTTACGCTTAAATGCCTCCAAAAAATGTTTCAAAAACTCATGGGCGACGCGATCTGGGACGGGATAGCGCATGACGATAACATGGGGAATGTGCAATTCTTCGAGTTGTTGGGCTAATCCCAATCCATCGCAGGAGTTGAAAATTGCTAGTTGTAGTCCTTTCGCGATCGCGTTTTTAAGACCGTGTTTTAAGTCATCGACGCTCAATCTTTCGGTTTTATTGAGCGCAATAACTCCCTTTTCTTCTTCTGTGTAACTATGACCTGCAAAAAAGATAATCTTCCATCCTTTTTCATCCCAAAGATGTTTGTTTAGTGCTTGACGAGAAGGTTCGTCTAAAAACTTTGGTTCTACTCCAGATAAACTTTCTAGGTACTTGCGATCTTTTTTGAGGTCTATCCCTTTGCTATTGCCTAAAATAGCCAAAATTCTCACTTTCTCTCTCGATATTGGCGGCTGAGGAGGCAAGTCAAACTCTGGAAGGCTTAATGCGATTTCAGCTTTCGGATAATTTTCAAAGAAATGCCACAGTTGCCAAGGAAACTGACGCAAGAGTGGATCTTCTGCGTAAATAACCATCTCAATTTCATCGGTTTCCTGTAACTTTCGACTTAACGGTTCTTTGATATCCCTCAGAAAGTCCTGCGAATTCAGCCAATCATTAAGTTTTACGACTAATTCTTGACATAATAGCTTTAACTCTACTTCAGAAAAACGTTCGATGGTTCCCTCTTCGATTTCCATGCGCGTATTCCGCAGGGTTTGAGAAAGGGATTGATAGAGTAACCGCCAACGCTTATAAACGCGATCGAGTTCTGGGGCTGGTGGTAAGATCGATCTTTTACAGCGCAAAAAAGGCGACTTACCCACTTCAGATAACGTCGCTGTAACGCCAGAAAAACCGTTAACGAAATCTCCTGCGCCAAAATCGATCGCGATCGCTTTTCTCATTGTTTTTATTTGCTTTAAACTTTAAAGGTTTCGCTAACCCGAACATTATCTAAAGTAATGCGGATGCTAAAAGTTTCGTCTCGAAGACATTTTAAATAAGGCAGTTGAATCCAGTTATCATAAGCATGAGAAATAACAGTTCTAACTGTTTCTCCGAGGGGCGATAATAACTCTAGATGAACGTTAGAAGGCAGATATTTTTCTTCTGGCGTGGCGTGTAACTGAATTTGAATTCCCGTTTTGCTCTCATTTTCTGGCGTTATAGCAATTAATAAAATAAGAGATTGCTTTTTTATTTTGATTCCATTTTCTATGAGTTTAGCTTCTTGAGAGGGGGAAATTTTGCGATCGCTTTCTTCTAAAGAATTTGCCAAAGCGATCGCTTTAGCTCTTTCAATCGTATCGGGTTTATTTAAAGATGAGCGATGTCTAAAACTATAAGTAAAATTTTCTGAGGAAGTTGGCAGAGAATTTTCTGCTCTAGTTAATAGATTTCCTAGACTTTGCCAACCTGCTTCAAATTTCTGCTCGAACCATTGCTGTAATAACACGACAGGTTGAATTTGGCTCAAACAATCTAACAAATTTTCAAGCGGTTGTAATTGCGCTAAAGGAAATTTTTCGGTTTTGACTTCTCGGACAAAACCAAGCAATTTAGCTTCAGTCAGTTCCCGATTTAACGAAACAGCTACATAGCCAATTCTATTTGACCAAACTTCGCTAGAAATATAACAAAATTGATGGTTAGGTAATACAGTTAGGCATTCAATTCTTCCTTTTTTTTTAACTTCTAGAGCAGCGCTGTTCGATAAGGTTTGTACGACGCTAGACTTCAATATTTCAGTATCGTTGTGCGTCTGTAACCCCACCAGAGATGCCCGTTCTTCTGTTTCTATACCCAAACATTGTAAGTAATAATTAACGGCATAAATCGTTAAACGATCTAAATAAACTTGCTGGCTTTTTTGGGGTTGAGATTGCTGTTGGGCAATTCGGCGGGCGACTTGATGCGCCAACCGAGTTAGGGAAACTGTAAATAAGCTGCGATCGCAAGTAATATTCATTAATATTTCTCCCAAAAATCTATTCTGATAAGTACTTAATAATTAAAGGAGCAAACTTATCTAAACAACGCTGATAAAAATTACTGAGAGTGACAAGCTTGATTCCTAGTTCTTGAGAAAGTTCTGACCAAGAAACGGCTTCAATATTTCTTTTTAAAGCAATATAGCGAAAGTTAGCTAGGGGATTTTTCCCCGTATAAGTTTGCTGAAAAATTCCTTCTGGATCTTCTCTAACGATCTCAATTAATTGTTCGGACAAAGAAGGGGCGAGATTCTCTTTTACCCAATAGCAGGAGACTTGCTCTAACTCGTCTAAAGAGAGAATTTCAGCGTCTTTATCGAATTCTTTCCAATCGCGAACCGCGTCCATAAACCTCCATTTTAACTGACCGTTTGCCCATTGAATAACTTTTCCTTTGTCTGGCGCGTAGTCATCAATTCGTTTCGTCATGTAATAAAAAAGTTGTTGTAAAGCTTCTGCATAGATTTCTGCATAGTTTCCTTGGAGTTGACGGGGACATAAAGCTTGATAACTCGCCAACTCACCCGATTGCTGGATCTCGCGAAACAGTTTGGATAAAAGCCGATTGCGAGTAAGACTTCCCGACGGATGTTGTTGGGCAGCTAGCACGAGTTGTTGCAAGAGACAATCGAGTTCGGACATGGTTTAAAGTGCGACTAAAATTTGACCTCATTATTCTTCTTGAGACTGTAGAGGTCATTTTATTCAAAATCGCAAAATATTAAATTGTATTACAAAATCGCTGTTATTCTTAAAAAGTCCTCCTCGAACCATCATTTGATAAGGCTACAAATCAATGATATATCGTTCCCAGGAAATAGAAATTTTTACAAGCTACATTTTTTGGTTAAGTTATAAAGTCAATTGAACATTATTATTTTAATAATGTTTTGAATAAATACCGCTCGAATTCTTTTAATGGTCTAATTAATAGAAAAAGCGATCGAGCAGAAAGATTTTAATTATACATAAATGGGTGAATTATGTATTTTTCTTGAATTGCAATTTAAAGAAATTTTAAGAATCCGTAGAGCGATCGCATAGTTGATTAGTTGCAGTAGGACAAGCAAAATTTTCTTTATCCTACTCAACTTTATTATTTGAATAATTAATTCTCTCCTATTCCTGCTTCTTCCTCAGCTAAATCCAAAGCTTTTTTTGCTCTGAATACGGCTCTCAAATAAGCGACTTGACTATTCCAAGCCGATCGCGGTAATAAAGGCTTTTGCGACTCGCTGCGGTCTTGAGAATCGCTCGCTGCATTTTCTGACATAAATTACTCCTGATTTTTAACGATTTATAGTAATTTCCTTGTAAATGAGGTACATGACTTATTGTTTTAAGGCAACAGGCAATAGCATCGTAGGGGCGCAAGGCTTGCGCCCTTAGCATAGATGTACCTCTATATTTCCACCAGAGATCGATCTGTCTCTGTTTCCTCCTGCCAACTATCCGACCATTGAACGCGAGATGCTGAAAACTGAAGGGGATCGTTTGCTGGCAAAGGTGCGTTAATTGGTTCCTCCACCAAAACAAACTTTCCATTATCAAACGGCACGCCTTCGGCTGGTTGCTCTAGATAAAATCGCTCTCGGATGCCTTGTTTGGCTTGCGTTAAGGCACGATGGTGACAGTAGGGATTATTGCCGCGACGGTCAAAAAATACATGAGCCGTCCAACTGCAACCACCGCGACAGAGTTGAGCAAATTCACAGGTTTTGCAGAATCCCCACAAATGCTCCGTTCCTTTGGGAGTGTCTGCCCCTAAATTGAACCGTAATTCCTCTGCGTGTTCGATAATATCTCTGAGAGCGCGATCGCGAATATTGCCACCCGTATAAGCTGCCGTTGGCAAAGAGGGACAACCTTTAATTGCGCCATCTGCTTCAATTCCCAAAGAGGCTAAGCCTGCATTGCATCCTTGCCAGAACGACCAAGCATCGCCACTGCGTAGCAGTCGTTCGTAGGGACCATAGTAACCAATGTTATTCCCTGGTTGCACGTTTACCCCTTCCCGTCTTGCTCGTCGGACAACACGCGCGATCGCGGGATAAAGATCGAGCAATTCGTAAGGTTGCAGCAAAATTTCGTGATTGTCGGCTGCATTGCCCATCGGTACAGTTAGCTGAATTTGCCAAGCGTATGCTCCGGCATCTCTTATTTTCTCGTAAATTTGCGGAAATTCTGGTGCTGAGAGGCGATTAATCTGGGTATTGCAACCAAAGTTAATGCCTGCTTGTTTTAGATGGCTCATGGTTTTAAATGCCCATTGCCACGAACCTTGTTTTCCTCGCAGGCGATCGTGGGTTTGTTCTAACCCATCCACTGAAACAGAAACCACTTTAATTCCTGCTTGTTTCATTTTTTGTGCGGTTTCTAGGCTAATCCCAAAACCTCCTGTGGTCATTCCGCAGATCATCTCTGCTTGGGTAATGGCGCGAGCAATGTCTAACCAGTCGGAACGTAGAAAGGCTTCGCCACCAATGAGAGTGACTTCTTTAATGCCAACCTCTGCGAGTTGTTGAACGAGGTTTAATGCTTCTTCAGTGGTAAGTTCGTGACTGCGGGTGTGTCCCGCTCTCGATCCGCAATGTTGACAGGCGAGGTTGCATTTTAGGGTGATTTCCCAAACAGCATAGCTTATACGTTGATAGGTCATAGCACTATATTTCAATTATTTTTGGAAAGTTAATTGTTTTAATTCAGAGCTTGCATTAATACAAAGAATTGAATAATAGAAATTAGAACGAGCGATAATGGCGATCGCTTCTAAAATTCAAGCAAAATATTTTTATTTACCTACTAATTTTGGAATAAATTTTTACATCTTAATTTAATTTCATATTTTAACTAGTTTAAAACCATAAAGCAACCTAAAGATTTTATTTTTTATTCAATAAAATAAATTTAATTGAGTTATTTATATCCAGGGTTTATTCCTAATTCAAAATAAGTTTAATCAAAACTATATTAAATCTGTGATTTGAATTATATAAAAATAATTTATAAAAAACTTTTTTTTATTGCAACTCTAAAAAAAATCAATAATAATTGTCGTAGTTCAAAAAAAATAAGGAGCTAATCTATTATGTCTAATATCAAGATCGCCGATCTAAAACCTTTGCAAATATCTGAAAATTCTGTTCAAGAAATTAAAGAGATAAATAAGATTGTAGGCGGATGTAATTGCGTGATGACATCTGTCGGCTTATGGTTTTGTGCATAAAAAAATACATTAAAATTGCAGAATAATGTAATTTTAAGCAGATAAAATCCAATCTAAAGATTTTTAGATAGGCGATAAAAGGTGGGCATTGCCCACCTTAATAATTAGTCCATTATCTAACTTGTTATAGCAACAGTTTTATAGATTAGGACATCAGATGATTGTAGGGACAAACGACCGTTCGCCCCTAATAAATATCGTCCAATTTAATAGGTTTCTGGAGAAGGTGGTAGTGGCGCACCATACATTGGTCTTACCAAAATATTGCCACCTGGAAAAAAAATTTTTAGTATTGGTGATTCTATGAATCCTCCAACAACGACCTCTAATTCTTTTTCAGATAAATCTTGTATGTCGCTGTCTGAAGGCTGAGTTTCTAGAAGTTGCCCCGTATAATCTTCAAATTCTTGCTGAGTGAAAATATATCCAGCCGTTTTGACTATTTGAGAGCATTCTTCTTTACTTTTTACGTCTTGAATTTGACTCCGAAAAGCTTCATCGTTAGCTAGTCTTTGATAAAAAGCCTTTACATTTTCTAGTGACATAATTTTCTCCTTTAGATTAAGTTAAATTCTCTTAGATGACTTCTGGTGGAGTGACAACACCGTACATCATATAAAAATGCTGGGGATCTGGATTTAGCCATTTACTGCCGATTATGGTAGTTGTTCCACCAAACACTGCTTCTAATTCTTTCTCGCTGAGATCTTTTAGTTCGCTGTCGTTAGGATCTGACTCCAGCAATTGCGTAGTGTATTCTTCGTACTCTTGTTGAGTAAAGTTGAAGCCCGCCGTTTTAACAATTTGACTGCATTCTTCTTTATTTTTTGCGCCTTGAATTTGACTCCGAAAAGCTTCGTCCTTAGCTAGTTTTTGATAAAAAGCTTTGACATTTTCCAGCGACATAATTTTCTCCTTAGAAATTTAATTAAAATCTTTTAAGCCAGAGTTACGAAAGGGAATGAAAGGCGGCCGAGAACAAAGAGAAGGCGTTCCCCAGGGTATATATTGCGTGATGTATAGAGTGTTATCAATTAACCCCCCTTGAATATTAGATATATTTTCTGATAGTTCCTTTAGATAACTTTCAGAATCAGAAAATAACTCAGAACCCGCAGGTGATAAATTGTTAATTTGAATTGTTGTCATTAGAATTATTCTCCTAAGATTGATATTGGTGGCGATCGCAAACAAATTTTAGGTAGAGGGAATAGATAGCGGTCGCATCAATTCGGAGGGAGTAGCATTGTCAGTGATTATCTGCGGACAGCGCATACAAGCTGCTTTTCCTTCCTGTTGAAACCAGCGACAATCTCGGCGAATAGCACAAGGAGGAAGTTGTTCTGCAACCGTAGGTAATTGCGTAACGATTCGCTGTGCTAAACGGCAGTTTTGACCGTCAAAATGTTGACATTGGCTAGTTGCACAGTCAGCAGCAATACGAAATACTTCTGTAGGGGTGACTGGACTTGCTAAAGCGATTAATTCTTCGGTGACGGGTTGAGGTTCTGGAAGATATTTAACATCTGGTTGTTCTATCGCACCGCCAACAACTCCAAAAACAACACTATTAGAACCTTCCGGTCTTGCACTGGGACAGAGGAGGGTTTTTTCTGCTTGCGTGGAATGAGCCATCAAAGCACCTCTGTTTAATTATTGGATGTTTGCAGTAGGATGGTAAGTATAGCCAAAAATAGGTATGCGAGGAGGTGTGAATACTATAATTCCACCTTGAATGCGATCGCAATCTTGCTCTGAATCTAACAATAAATCTGTTTCAAAACCTTCCAATTCCATCGCTTTTTGTCGTCTAGCAACAGCATGAGAAACTGACTCATTTATTAAGTCGGTTATTTGAATTTTGGCTTTATTTGAATGTTTATCCATAATAATTTCTCCTCAATTGAGGTTTAACAATTTGATGCTTTAGAGTGTTTTTGCTTGGGTGGAATGAGCCATTAAAACACCTCTGTTTTATTCTATTGGAACTTGAGGTTGGCTAAGAAAGCCGACAACATGAGGAGGCACTTTAATTGGCATGGGCGATTTAATTACTGTAACTGTAGTTCCACCTTTAATGCGATCGCAATCTTGTTCTTCATCTAATAATAAGTCGGTTTCAAAACCTTCCGATTCTATCGCTTTTTGTCGTCTAGCAACAGCATGAGAAACTGACTCATTTATTAAATCGGTTATTTGAATTTTGGCTTTATTT
>JALOOL010000208.1 GCA_025454425.1 Hydrococcus sp. Prado102
GTCAGTGCGCTTTGCTGTAATAAAGTCACAAATAGATTGCTATCATTTCCTAGTATTCCGCAAGCAATTTAAATATTTTATACTAACATCGACAATTTTGTACATGTACTGATTATGATTACATAATAAAATGGCGAACATTTACAAGTCACCTGTTATATCGAGCACAAAGATGCGGTTTGGCAGGCGTTAATAAAAGGCCTAGATTTAAAAAAAAAAAATGCTTGCAGATTACGAAATCTGTATCAGCAGCGACCCGTCAAAGACAACACTAGCGCCTGCCATCAAACCACGCGGTCGGTCGACCTTTGCTACAGCATCATACAGAGATCCTACTTAAAAGTCTGAGTTTATTCGATACACGGTGCAGTTAGCCATGTTTCAACAGACTAAGATATTGCAACAAGTAACTACTGAGCTAACAATTGACTCGATGAATGAGTAACACATACGGCAACACATATAGGCTAGCAACACATATAGAAATGTATATATTAACGTCAGAATATGGAGTTACAATATACAATGCTCTAGCAGAATTGGGTTTAGAACGGATTGCTAAAGTTGAAATTTTTGATAAAAACTGCGAAGGCCCCCAAGCCCTTGATAAAATTGCTAATAAGTGGGTTATGTTAATTATTTATGCGCTAACGCAAGGCAAAAAGCGCTACAGCGAGTTACAACGTCAGATTAAAGGCGTTTCTCCTAAAATGTTGATTCAAAATCTTCGCACTTTAGAACGGTGTGGATTGGTAACTCGTACTGTTTATCCAGTCGTTCCACCGCAAGTTGAATATTCCTTAACGAATTTGGGAGAGTCGCTGGTTGAGCCATTAGCGATTCTTTGCGAGTGGGCTTATCTGCATATGCACGAAGTTAAAGCAGCTTGCGAACGCTACAATAATTGCGACGATTCTAAAAAGTAAAATTCTTGTTTTTATTCGGGGAAAAGAGAAATTACAGTTTTCCCTTTTATATGAAATAAGTCTTCTGAACGGTTAAAACCGCTTCTATCGCCGTAAATTACGGTAGTTGGCGTTTTAATCTGTCGCAATCCGAGATATGAGGTAAGAAATATTAGGGGATATAAACCCTAATTTCTTCAACTGAGAATTGCGATAAGTATTTATACTGTAAAATTATTATAATAAAACTAATAAAAACTTAACAAAAGCTAGAGGTAACGCTATGGATAACATACGCTACAACTTTATCGTCCGGCGACTAGCAACCTTGGGCGCGATCGCAACATTAACATTATGTTTCCTCGCCGCCGTGAGTGGAGTTCTTTTAGCATTTTATTATTCGCCTTCTACGAGGGAAGCCTTTGCTTCTATCGAACGCATCTCGACTGAGGTTCCCAACGGTTGGCTGATTCGCAGTTTGCACGACATTGCTGGGAATGGATTAATTGTCGTCTCGCTCGTGCAAATTGTGGTAATGTTTTTAGGACGACAGTTTCGCTTGGGTTGGCTCACCGCCTGGATTTCAGGAATTTTCTTAACGTTAAGCGCGATCGCCCTGAGTTGGACGGCGATGAATCTCGAATGGACTCAAACGGGATATTGGCGCTTGACACTCGAACTCGGCATTATTGAAAGTATCCCCGCGATCGGTCATAGTTTGCGAGAATTTTTGACGGGTGGAGAAGGAATAGGCACAATTACCTTACAACACTTATTTACCCTGCATAGCTACGTGTTATCGATCGTTGCTACGATTCTTTCTATCGTTCATTTGATTGGGTTGCTGATTCAGGAACGCCAAGAAAAACAGTTGCAAGCATTAGCTATAGAAACCGATACCCCAAAAGCGCCTCAACAGAATCAGTCAGATATAACGCCTCCTGCATCGGAAATTGAAGACGATCGCAAATTCAATCCTTCACAAGGAATAGCTTAAAACAGTGACCAGTGACCACTAGGGGCGCATGGCGTGCGCCCTTCCAGTTAATAATAATCAGTTACAATTCCCGTAAGGTGGACAATGACCATTTTACGTATAATGCGCGATCGCCTACTTATCAAGGTTTTAGATCCCCCTAAATCCCCCTTAAAAAGGGGGACTTTTTCGTCATTTCCCCTCTTAATAAGGTTATAGAAAGCGGGAAGGCTAAAACTTATCGCAACTTTAGTATTTGTTCGACAGTAAGAAACCGCGATGGAAGATTCTTTAGGCGCGATCGCACAAAATTATCGGGGAAAACATCCCTTTAAATCTCTAATCTTACTGTATCGCCAAGAGCTTAGATACATTGGACTGTCGATGCTGTTTTATACCATCAAGCACAGTCCCGAATGGCTCAGACCGCTAATTTTGGCTAATGTTATCGATATTATCTCAACTCCAAACCAGCACGCTTTATGGGAACTCTGGTTGAATGGGACAATCTTTGCAGTTTCTGTGGTGCAGAATGTTCCCACTCATTATATGTACGTTCGATTTATGAGTTTGGCAACTCGGAGAATGGAATCGAGACTTCGCGCCGCACTAGTACAGCGATTGCAAGAACTTTCTTTAGATTTCTATTATCAAAATAGCACCGGAGTCCTACAATCCAAGCTTCTTAGGGATGTAGAATCGATTCAAGTGCTGACGAGTCAGTTATTTGAATTGTTACCCGCTGCATTTTTAACCATTTCCATTGCACTGATCGTTACGGCGATTCGCACTCCCGAATTTTTAATCTTTTTTGTGGCAACTGTGCCGATAACCGTCATTTTGATGCGAATTTTGACAAAACCACTTCGCGATCGCAATCAGAAATTACGGCATCAATTTGAAAATATGTCAGCATATTTGATCGAAATGGTCAAGTTAATTCCTGTAACTCGCGCTCACGGGGCGGAAAACACCGAACTCGAACGCACTCGCAGCAAGTTAGAAACACTCCAGCAAGCAGCAATGCGAGTCGATAGGATTAACGCCATTGCTGGTGCGTCGTCCTGGGTGACATTGCGGTTATTTGGCTGTTTGTGTCTGATTATGTCGGCGTTTTTTGCTTATACGGGTCGCTTTGGCATGACAACAGGAAGTGTGGTGCTGTTAACGGGTTATTTTGACTCGCTGACGACTTCTGTCTTACAAATACTCACCGTATTGCCACAAATTGGCAAAGGATTTGATGCCATTCGTTCTGTAGGAGAAATTCTAGAATGTCCGCAACTAGAACCCAATCGCGGCAAAATTATCGTTCGGGAAGTGCAAGGCGCATTTGCGTTTAAATCGGTCAGTTTTACCTATCCGAGTCACGAAAAACCCGCACTCATCGATTTTTCTGTTGAAGTCAATCCAGGAGAAACCATTGCTATTGTAGGGCCATCGGGAGCGGGTAAATCAACGCTTTTAAGTCTGATTGTCGGTTTCTTGCGTTCGAGTGCGGGACAAATTTTATTAGACAATCGCGATCTCAACACCTTAGATTTGAGGACTTATCGACAGTTTCTTTCCGTCGTCACCCAAGAGACAATTTTGTTTGAAGGGACGGTAAGAGAGAATATTTTATATGGAAGCGATGGAGCGAGTGAAGTACAATTGCGACACGCGATCGCAGATGCTAATGCCCTGGAATTTATTCAAGCATTACCCCAAGGACTCAATAGCTTAATCGGGGAAAACGGAGTCAAACTTTCTGGCGGACAAAGACAGCGATTGGCGATCGCCCGCGCCCTGATTC
This sequence comes from Hydrococcus sp. Prado102, assembly GCA_025454425.1. GTDB lineage: Bacteria > Cyanobacteriota > Cyanobacteriia > Cyanobacteriales > Microcystaceae > Hydrococcus. The sequence goes on from JALOOL010000208.1 coordinate 3,677, forward strand.
GCAATCCTCGCGTGTTACTGTTAGACGAGGCGACAGCTTCGCTCGATTCTGCTTCTGAGTCTTTAATTCAAGAAGCTTTAGATCGCTTGATGGGAGGACGTACAACGTTTGTAGTTGCCCATCGCCTTTCTACCATCCGAAAAGCCGATCGCGTTATTGTTTTGGAAGGAGGGCGAATTGTAGAAATCGGCAATCCCCGTCAATTATTAGGGAATGAAGGGTTATTTGCTCGACTTTACGACTTACAAACAAGATTGGGTTTTATTTCGAGTTAAATGCCGTTGCTATCGGAAGCTTGAAGTTGTTGCAGAATTGCTGCTTGAATTTTGGCATCAAAATCAGGATCGTCTACAGTTGTAATGACTTTGCGCGGGCGATCGCTAAGGCGATCGAGATATACTCGAAGATCTATCTTATCTTCGCGATGTTTAAGAAAGTATTGTCTTAATTCCTCATCAGACATAGCAGTATAGTTTACTCGATCCATTACAATACTTCTCCATTCGGCGTAATTTGGAATTCTAAATTTTCAGTATTTCCAGCCAAAATATACAAATTGCTTGTTCTATCGTCAAACTAAATTGTTTTATTTAAAATCATCACGCAGAGGCACAGAGAACGAAAAGAGACAAACTGAGATGTTTGAATGCAACCTAATACCAATCCCCATTCACCATAATTTTTATTCGCGATCGTCTTCTGCTTGTAACATTAACGATTTTGGATCGAAGCTAGTTACTGTAGGTGTCACTCGTGAATTGTACCGCTCGTTTGGTAAATAATATCGATCCTGTTGCCAATCAATTTCAGATAATTGCTCGGATGCTTGTTTTAGGGCATTTTCCCATAGTTGACTCATAACTAGCAAATAAGGATCGCCAAGACACAAATGCAGGCGATGTTTTATCTCAAACGAATTCGCTGCATACATAATCAGATCGATAGGCGGCCCGACTGAAAGGTTCGATCGCATTGTAGAGTGCAGAGAAAGCAGCGCACACTTAGCAGCGACGTTCAAGGGCGTTTCATAGGTTAAGGTACAATCAAGAATCGGCTTACCATATTTAGTATCTCCGATTTGTAAAAAAGGCGTTTCTGAGGTAGCTTGAATAAAGTTGCCCTGATTGTAAATCAAAAAAAGTTCTGGCTCCGAACCTTGAATTTGTCCGCCGAGGAGCATCCGACAAGAAAAATCGATGCCATCTTTTTTTAACCAGGCTCGATCTTGTTCTTGAATTTCTCGAATTTTGCTACCGAGATAGCCTGCCGCATCGTATAGTGTAGCGCAGTTATGAATATTAACGGCAGCTTGGGCTTGAATATCTCGATTAATTCGAGTCACTACTCCTTGTGTCAAAGATAAACTACCAGAAGTGCAAATAACGATCGCGCGTTCTCCCGATAACGAGAAATCAAAGAGTTTTGGATAGGTAGAAATATTATCGATTCCCGCATGAGTACGGGAATCTGCTGCCATAACTAATCCAGATTTTGTAATAATACCAAGGCAATAAGTCATATCAACTAGCAAGCGAAAATTCGCGTTCTGCAATCGCTAATTTTCTGGGAATTTCCTCTGAGGTTACTTCATCTGCCCAGACATTAAATTTTACCAATTCGTGCGCGCCAAAGGAGGTAATTAATGCCGTGTCGGTCGCATCGCGTCCTCGAACCATTAATATTCTTCCAAGGCGAGGAACATTGTGACGCGCATCAAAAGTATACCATTTTCCATCGAGGAATACTTCAAACCAAGCATGAAAGTCCATTGGCGTTGGTAAAGGTTCTACGCCAATATCGCCTAAATATCCCGACGCATAACGTGCTGGAATATTAAGAGAACGACAAAATGCGATCGCTAAATGGGCAAAATCTCGACAGACTCCCGTCCGTTCTTTGTATACTTCATACGCCGTCTTACTGGGACGCGCATGTTCGTATCCATAAGTAATATTAGAATAAATCCAGTCACAAACTGCCTGCACTCTTGCCCAACCTGGTTGCTCGTTTCCAAATAGCTGCCAAGCAATAGGGGAAAGTTGTTCGATTTCACAATAACGACTTCCGAGTAAAAACTCAAGGGTATTGTCGGGCAAATCTGAGACAAGAGATTGTCCGGCGTTCCAATTCACGATATCGGGGCGATCGCTTGTTTTCACAATTGCATCATTACATAAATGCAGATGTCCGGCTTGGGCGGCAATTCTTAAGCAGCGATTGCCAAAACTATCTGTGAATTCACGTACACATGAAACAGGGGTTATCTCAAGGCGATCGCTTTGGACAAGCTGGTTGTTGAGCGAGGGATGAGTATATAATTTCAGAACTAATGGTGTAGGGGCAGCGAAATTTAAAACAATTTCGTAACCGACTCGAACAAGCATGGTTAAAAAATTTATCTAAACGTTAATATAGCGGGCTGCTAAGTGCCTAGATTGTGGCGATTGCAGCGATACATAATACGTTTATTTTAGCTATTGCGATCGAAAAACTAATGAGTCTCAGTGTAGATCTAATAGCTCAATCTTAAGAAATACAGACAAGACTTCGTTTATCTTAATGGAGGCAGAAGACCCACGGTGCAGCGAAGCTCACCGTAGGGGACGGCGCTTTGTATGGCGAGGAAACCTCGCCATCCGCGCCTCATGAATGCCGACCAGGTAAAATTAAACAATTAAACGTTCTCAGTCCCTTGTTTTTCAACGTACTTTTTTAACTGGTCTATTGTCACTCCTCCACAACTAGCAACAAAGTAAGCACCAGTCCAGAAATTAGGTTTGTTGTAGAAAAACTTGGATTGAAGCTCAGGAAAATCTTTTCTGATTAACCTGGAACTAACTGTCTTTAGGTTAGCAATTAATTGACTTACATAAACTTTCACGCAAGCTAGTAGACGAAAACCAAGTCTTAGTTTTTGAAAATCTCAATATTAAGGGATTGAAAAAAACTAAGTTAGCTAAATCTTTAGCTGATGCTTGCATAGGAATGTTAGTTAATTTCTGTCAGTATAAGATTGAAAAAGTTGGCGGAAAACTAATAGAAATAGATAGGTTCTTCCCTTCTTCTCAGATATGTTCCCACTGCGGACATCGCGATGGTAAGAAGCCGTTAAGCGTTAGAGAATGGACTTGTCCTAGTTGTGGTACTCACCACGATAGAGATGAAAAGGCTTCCAAAAATATAAGAGAAGAAGGACTAAGAATACTGACGGCTGGAACGACCGTCACAGCCCTCGGAGACTCGGTAAGACCAAGCAAAAGCAATTTTGGGAGGCGCGGGTCGGTGCGGAGGTTCAATCCTACCCAATTAGCACCGTTAAGTCGAACAACAAGTTCTTGTGTGCGATCGCGATCGAGCGTTTCAACAAAAGCAAAGCTTCCAACTCCAGATCTAGCCATAATCGATCTAACCACCAAAATGCAATTAGATGGTTAGGAAGTATTTAGAGTTCTTGAACTTTGGCGTTTTGAGCATCACAAGTTGTGAATTGACGTAAGTGGCTAGGCAAAATTAATGACACATTCTGCTAACTCAACATAAAGCTTAGAACACTTGTAGGGCGGGAAATGCCCGCCCTACTTTCAATCTAGTTTAATTAATTTGTTCAACGTCTTCGCCACCAAGTAATCCCAGCCATTATCAAACCAAATAACGGCACAATAATTAACATCCATCCTAACGTTCCTGCCTGTAGAGGAGTCAGCGTAATTCGTCGATTTTTTGGTTCCTTAGCGCGAATCGAAAGCGGTTGTTCGTCGCCGCTTGCTAACCATTGAACCGAGTTGAGAAAGATATCCCCATTAAATTGTTGCTCAAACCAACCATTTGTGACAAAGGTTGAGTTACCGATCGCAACCATTCGCGATTCAGTTTTTGGAGATGGAGATGGAGAAGATTGAGGGGTTGGAGAAGGAGTTGGTGATGGTTGCGAAATTGGAGTAGAAAAAGATTGAGGAGTAGCTTTTTCTTCAGCTTTCTTAGCAGTCTTAGAGACGGAACGGGTAAATGCAACGCCTAAATCGAATGGCCCTGGAACATCTTTAGTCGGATCGAATTGAATTTGTTCGGATTCTAAATCGCTTTCGGCCCACATTTGTTCGTCTGTTACCATGAGTGCAACTGCTGTTACGCCGTCTACTTTGACCGTACCGATAGATCTTGCTAAAGGATAAATTGTAAATTCTTGACTGTTAAAATCTCGCGTAATCGGGTGATCTCCATATTGGGTAATTACAGGAGTGGCGGGGCCATAACCGAGAAGATTTCCTCTTCCTGAAGCATCAATAATAATGCGATCGTCTAGTTGTATTCCCCATTCTTTTAATAACGAATCTAAACCTAAATTGATATTCGGATCGATCGCGAGTAATATACTTCCTCCTCTATCTGAATAGTCTTGTAATAGTTGTACTTCTTGGGGAAATAATTTTCTTTTTGCACCAGCAATAACGATCGCGCTAGCATTTTCAGGAATAGTCGAACGTTCGACTAAATTAAGCGCTTCAACTTTATAGCCTTTCTCCTCTAAACTGGTGACAGCCTGAGAAATACCGTTTTCTGTATTATTTAAAGGATGTTCTCCGTGTCCTTGGAGGAAGTAGATCGTTTCTGTGCGATCGCGCTTAATTTTCTCAATTGCATTGGTTAGTCTTATTTCTGATAGCGGTTCTCTTTGTCCAAAATTAATTAACGTTTGTACGAGTTGTCTTTTGCTTCCATATTCTAAATAGACATCGCCTAACGATTTGACGTTTAATTGTTCGGCGAGTCCTGGGTTAACATCTGGATTGACAAATTCAAAAGTAAAGTTTGGATTGTAACGGCGATACGTTTCTAAGAGTTCGCGATCGCTGGGATTGGGTTCTTTATCAAATAATAAAACTCTTAATGGCTGTCTTAAATTCCTGACGAGTTCTTGAGTTTGAGGAGAAAGCGTAAATAATTGATTTTCGCTCAAATCGATTCTAACCGAATAGCGAACGGCAAGAAAATTCACCATTCCTAAAATAGCAATTAAGGCAAGCGTTGCGATAATTGCATTCGTTCCGATTTGTGTCGATCGCTTTCGCCAAAATCCTTGCGCAGTACTAAAAATAAAGATTAACCATACCAATAAAATAACCCCTCCAGCAACTAGCAACCCAATGTAGAGAGGCGACCAAACCTGAGTAATTAATCGAGCGACTATTCCCGCGATCGCTAAAATTAATCCAGGAATAAATAAAAATTTTAAAACCCTCTGTAACTGACTCATGAGTAACTAGTTGTTCTTCTCGATCTAAGACCGTTGTAAGCGCAAAGCTTCTATCGATTGTGCTGTTAAAAATATCCCTAAAAAAATATAACTCACAAATAAAACCAAACTACTTGTATCAAAAACTCCTCTAATTAAGTCTTGATAATTCTGAAATAACGATAAATGAGATAAAACATCCCCCAAAAAACCTCCTATATTCTCAGCCAAAACGTCTAAAATCCACAAAAATAATACGCTAACAAAGGTCAGAATATAAGCTAAGATCGAACTATCTGTAAGAGAAGAAATAAACATTCCCAGCGAAAGAATAACTGCTGCCAAAATAATCATCCCTACATTTGCTAATAATATTACTTGTAATGACATTGGGGGATTAGAAGCGCTTAAAACAATAACTTCATAAATAAAAATAGGCAATAACATAGTAATAAAAAATGTCACTACTCCCAACAGCTTACCAACAGCAATGCTCCAATTGGTAATCGGAGAAGTCGCGAGTAATTCTAAAGTGCCTCGTTTGCGTTCCTCGGCATACAATCCCATCGAAAGTGCAGGTAACAAAACTAAACAAAGAGAAATGATTACTTCAAAAAAAGTACTAAAAAACTCAGAAGCTACATCGACACTATTTGTTAATAAACCTTGTTGTTCTGCAATAGCAACTCCCTCAATGGTTCTAAACAAAAAAAAGCCAAAAAACAAACCAGATATCAACCAAAAAATAGCTGCCACAATATAAGCAAATGGAGAGGCAAAATAGCTTTGTAATTCTTTACGAAAGATAGCAATTATATTCGCAATTATCATTGGTTATTGGTGAATAGAAAATTGGGTAAAGGGGAAGGGGTAAGGGGGAAAGGGAAAATTAATTTTTTCATCTTAATTTTCATAATTCATAATTTATAATTCTTCTGTAATAAGTTCTAAAAAGACATCCTCAAGAGTCGCACGAGTACGCTGCATTTCATAGAGTCCTAATCCCTGGGTGACAATTAGATTAGCAATTTCTCGACCTGGTTCGTTATTGGGTTGGCACGAAATCCGAATTATAGAACGATTTGTCTCGTCGCTGGGAACAATTTCAACTCCCGATACGCCAGGTAGATTTTCGAGTTGCGATCGCACCTCAGTTACATCTCCTTCGACTTCGAGTTCGTATCCTGCATTTCCCGTAAGCTGCGATAGTAGATGTTCGGGAGTGTTAGTAGCAACGACTTTTCCGCGATTGATAATGGTAACGCGATCGCAAGTCATGCTCACTTCCGGCAGAATATGAGTAGATAGAATAATCGTGTGTTGACCCGCCAAACTTTTAATCAGCTTGCGTACTTCAATAATTTGTTTGGGATCGAGTCCAACAGTAGGCTCGTCTAAAATAATAACAGGCGGATCGTGGACGATCGCTTGTGCAATTCCAACCCGCTGCTTGTATCCTTTAGATAGTTTGCGAATTAATACTTTACGCTTATCTGATAACTGAGTGCGATCGATAGCAGAATTAACCCCCATAACGCGATCGCCTGCACTAACCCCTTTAATCCTAGCAACAAAATTTAAAAACCCTTCTACCGTCATATCGGGATACAACGGCGGATTCTCCGGTAAGTATCCAATTCGTCGCCGCACTTCCATTGACTGTTCGTGAACGTCATATCCTGCAATTCGCGCTGTTCCTGTCGTAGCGGGGAGGTATCCCGATAAAATTCTCATTGTCGTAGTTTTACCCGCACCATTTGGGCCGAGAAAACCGACAATTTCACCCGTTTCGACCGAAAAATCTACATCTTGAATAGCTGCTGTCGATCCGTAAATTTTGCTGAGATGTTCGACTTCTATCATTATCTTTCTGGGGAGCGATTATCTCCTAGCGTTAGTATATTGGAAGGAAAATCTACTACG
>JALOOL010000209.1 GCA_025454425.1 Hydrococcus sp. Prado102
ATAACTTCTGATATCTTATTAAGAATTATTACTAATAGTTTTCGATTTCAATTGCAATAAGGCACAATCGAGCCATGTAACTTAACCTTCTTGTTGAAGGCTTGTAACAAATTTAACCAAATTGGAGGTACACCCTTGCAGGCATACGGAAATCCCAATGTCAAATATGACTGGTGGGCTGGTAACGCCCGTTTTGCTAATATGTCGGGTTTATTTATCGCTGCCCATGCCGCACAAGCTGCGCTAATCGTCTTCTGGGCAGGCGCATTTACTCTCTTTGAAATCTCCAGATATTCTCCTGAAGTGCCGATGGGAGAACAAGGATTGATTCTTCTCCCCCACCTAGCAACTCTAGGCTGGGGTGTCGGTCAGGGAGGTCAAGACGCGGGATTGGAGTTGGCTATCGGGCAACGCTCGTCTCATCGATATGTCAGGGCAATTACTGGGCGCACATATCGCCCATGCTGGCTTGATTATGTTTTGGGCGGGTTCAGTTACTTTGATAGAAGTGACAAGATTTGTCCCCGACCAACCCATGTTCGACCAAGGACTACTTTTACTTTCTAATTTAGCTAGGCTCGTTGGGGAGTTGGTTCTGATGGAGTAATTACAGATACCTATCCCTATTTTGTTATCGGAATTCTTCACTTAGTTGCTTCGGCGGTTTTAGGTGCAGGGGGTCTTTTTCACGTCTTTAGAGGGCCAGCTATTTTAAAGAATGGGGACGGAAACGCGAAGAAATTTCACTACGAATGGAGCGATCGCAAGCAATTAAGCCTTATTTTAGGACATCATCTCATTTTCCTGGGCATAGCAGCGCTCTTATTCGTTGCTAAGGCGATGTTTTGGGGGGGAATTTACGATCCTAGTGTAGGAGAAGTTCGCGCGATCGCGAATCCAACTATCGATCCATTTACCATTTTCGGCTATCTTTTTGGTTTTGCGCGCGGACAATGGAATCCGCTAGGAATGGCTGCGGTTGATAATTTAGAAGATGTCATCGGCGGTCATATTTGGATAGGTGCGATGTGTATTGCTGGCGGTGCATGGCACATTACAACCGAACCTTTTAAGTGGATTAAAGGCGCTTTTACGTTTAACGGACACGGAATTCTTTCCTACAGTCTCGCAGGAGTAGCGCTGATGGCGTTTACGTCTTGCTATTTTGTTGCTTTTAACGATACCGTCTTCCCACCTGTATTTTATGGTTCGGATCGCACTCAGTTTGCTTTCGTTCAGTTTGCACTGTGTCTCACTTTCTTGGGAGGTCACATTTGGCACGCTTTCAAAGCGCGATCGCAAACTGGAAAACTGAGCGATCGCGATAATTTTTCCGTTTTTATGGCAGGATTTCTCGGACTTGCCATCCTAGCCATCTCATTAGTTCTGCTTACCTTTAAACCGTTATAGCAAACTGTAGAAAATCATAGACTTTCTGTGTTGCTTTCCTGCTTCAACCTGGAGAAGTCGGCTTCAACCAGTCCACAAGGCTGTCACGACCTAACTGGTCGCCAATGCCGCTAGATTAATAGCAGCATTTAAGTCGCGGTCGATAGTTAGACCGCAATCACATTCAAAAATTCTGACCGATAATGGCATAGCTTCTTTAACTTGTCCACAACAGCTACAAGTTTTACTAGAAGCAAACCATCGGTCAGCAACAATTAATTCAGAACCAAATAACTTACATTTGTAGTCAAGTTGTCGTCTGAATTCAAAAAAGCCCATATCTTGAATAGATGAAGCTAGTTTTCTGTTAGCTAACATTCCCGATATATTCAAATTCTCAATTACAATCTTGCCGTGGTTTTTAGCAAGAAACCTAGTGAGTTTATGTAACGTATCTTTACGAATGTTAGCTATCTTTCTATGAAGCCTAGCTATTTTGACTTGGGCTTTTTTCCAGTTATTAGAATGAATAATTTTGTGGCGGTTAAGCCATTGCATCCGAGATAGCTTTTTCTCGTATTTGCGGTAACTCTTGGCTCCTTCAATGACTTCTCCAGTTGACAGAGTAGCTAGTGTTAAAACGCCTAAATCTACTCCAACACACTTAGTAGTTTTTTGTGGAAGAGAAGGTTCTACATCAACTTTGAAACTAATGAACCATCTATCAGCTTGTCTGCTTATAGTTACAGATTTTGGAACCTGGGAGTGAGGCAATCTCTCATAAGTTCTCAACCATCCAATAACAGGAACTTTAATTTTGAAATGGTCAACTTTAATCGAACCATCTAAAGTAAAACTGTCATGCCTGCCTTTCTTCTTAAACTTAGGAGCGCCAGCAATATGTTTAAAGCATCTATCCCACGCATCTCTAAGTTGTCTTAAGGCATATTGTGGCGCACATTTAGACGATTCATAATACCAAGGATTATCAGGTTTAACTAGCCGATTAAGCCATTTATGTAGCTCAATAGCTGTTGGGAATTTTATCTTTTCTTCCTGGTAACAAGACTTGTTATTATTTAAAATTGCCTTGGTTAAATCCAATCCCCAATTCCACGCATGACGAGCCGTGCCTGCGTGTTTAGCTAACAATGTTTTTTGTCTGTTATTAAGTTTTAATTCGGTCTTAAATCCTAGTAGCATATAAAAATGATAACTTACAATCGTCAGTATGACTAGGGATTATAGATTACAAGTAAAACTTAATGATTACGAGCGCGAAAAACTAGCAGCTTATGCAGCCAGTAAACAATTAACTATGAGTGAAGCAATAAGAGAATGGATAAGAACGCTACCCACTCCCTAATTTCAACAGATATCTACAATATTCTCTTTTAAGTCGAGTTCTATTTTCGCTGCCTCTTCTGCGAAATTCCTATCGCATGGCGTTGGTAAAATTGGGATAAAAAGAGCAAGACAATGCCTTGCTCCTTGTAATCTCCTAAGACTTTTATTTATGCAGACGCGACCAAACCTTAGTTGGCAATCCCCAGATATAGATAAAGCCTTCTGCTGCTTTGTGATCGAAACCATCATCAGCGCCATAGGTTGCCAAATCGGTTGCATAAAGCGAATTTTCTGACTTGCGACCGACTACTTTGGCATTCCCTTTGAAGAATTTAACCCGTACCATACCGGAAACTGATTCTTGGGTTTTTAAAATGAAAGCATCGAGGGCATCTTTTAAGGGACTGTACCACAATCCTCGATAAATTAAATGACCGTAAGTTTCCTCGATGCCGCGTTTGTATTGCGTCACGTCGCCCGTTAGCGTTAAACTTTCTAGGTCGCGATGCGCGTCGATGAGGACTAGTAACGCTGGCGCTTCATAGATTTCTCGCGATTTAATGCCGACAACGCGGTTTTCAAGCATATCGATGCGTCCTACGCCATGATTGCCTGCGATCGCGTTTAATTGAGAAACTAAGCTTACGGGGTCGAGAAAGTTACCGTTGAGACTGACAGGAATTCCCTTTTCAAAACCAATTTCGACGTATTCTGGCTCGTTTGGCGTATCCGCGATCGCTTTTGTCATTTCATAGACTTCTTCTAGCGGTTCGTTCATCGGATCTTCTAGCGGCCCCGCTTCGATGCTGCGACCGAGTAAGTTGCGATCGATACTATAAGGAGAAGACTTCTTTACGGGAGATTGTACGCCAAAACGTTCACCATAGGCGATCGTTTCTTCGCGACTCATTCCCCATTCCCGCGCGGGTGCGAGAACTTTGATATTGGGATTGAGCGCTGCAATGCTAACATCAAAACGTACTTGGTCGTTTCCTTTGCCAGTACATCCGTGCGCTACTGCATCCGCCCCATATTTTTCGGCTGCTTCTACCAAAAGTTTAGCAATTAGCGGACGAGCCAATGCAGTAGAAAGCGGATAGCGATTTTCATACAACGCATTGGCTTGAATTGCGCGGAACGCATAATCTTTTATAAAAGTATCTTTAGCATCTGCCACTAATGATTCTAGCGCCCCGCATTTGAGGGCTTTTTCTTGAATGGGGCCGAGTTCGTCACCCTGTCCCAAATCGGCTGCCAGGGTAATGACTTCTTTTACGCCCCATTCTTCTTTAAGATAAGGAATACAAACGGAAGTATCTACACCACCTGAGTAGGCTAAAACAACTTTATTTGCGCGACCCATATTAATCTCGATTTCAGAAAACGACTAATCGGCTATTGTATCTTAGCAGTTAGAGACAATAGCACAGAGTTTAGTCTTTAATATTAAAGATTTCCGTTTTTAGGTTACAAAAATAAAAAATGCGTGCAAAGATATCACAGTCACTTTTCTATTTTAAAAATTCTAAAATCGAGCTAGTAAGAGCTATATGGTCGTTAGAAGTGAGATAGTAACAGCGTCCATAAATTTCGTTGAGAAAACGAATTAGTGCTAAACCAGCCCCTTGTAAATCTGCTTTGCTATAAGCTGCTTTGAGTGCTTGTTCGGCAGTTGGATAAATGTTGCGATCGCTAATTTTTATTTGTGCTTCGTCAAAAGAGCATTCAAATAAGTATCCCGACCGCTCTGGTATTAAATTAATTACCCACCCGTGATATGTTTGTTGCGTTAACATGAACCAACTAATCCTAATTTTGTAGCGATGATAGCAAGATAAGCTCGAAAAGCAATCTGACTATAGTAACGCTTATCGCTGCAATCATCGTGTAGAATTTGTGCAGAAATCGTGCAGAAATTGGTGAGAGGTGACTGAGACACTTTTTCAGTTATCCGTTATTAGAGTTCAAAGTTCAACCGAGATCCAAAGTTCAAAAAAAAATTCATAACTCCTGAACAGAAAAATTTTAATAACTGGTAACTAGTCACTGGTCACTGATAACTGATATAGTCCCCATAACTACTTAAGACGATAGCCAAGTCCATGAACGGTTTCGATGGTATCTTCCGGCGCTCCTAATGCTCTAAGCTTGTTTCGCAAACCTCGAATGTGAGAAGTAATCGTTTCTTCTGCTGGGGTATCATCTAACGACCAGAGTTTCTCAATAATTCCCGAACGACTTAAAACTCGCCTACCGCTAGAAACCAACAACTCTAAAAGTGCATATTCTTTTGGAGTTAAAGATAAAGAACGATTTTCGTAGGTTGCTTCGTAGGTACTGGGGTTAAGGCGCAAACTTCCCCAGGAGAGAGTTACTTGAATTGTCGAACTACCTCGCCTTAGTAAAGCTCTAATTCGAGCCATTAATTCTTCTAAATCGAATGGTTTAGTTACGTAGTCATCTGCTCCTGCATCTAAACCAACAATTTTATCTGCGATCGTATCGCGAGCAGTTAGCATTAAAACGGGAATGGTTGCGTTGTTATAAGCGTTGCTACTCATCTGCGCGTGACGCAAGCGCTGACAAAATCGAATACCATCTAACTTAGGCAATGTTACATCGAGTACTATCAAATCGTATTTGACGATTTCAACCCAATTCCAAGCTTCTTCTCCATCTTTAGCTAAGTCGATCGCATATTGCCGATTAGTCAAAATTTCTTCGATCGCTTCTGCCAACTGTATATCATCTTCGACTAATAAAATACGCATATTCTTACTCCTCAAAAACCTTTCATGAGGAGACACTTATTTAGCTAAAGTAATAAATGTACAAACTATTTTAATTTAACACAAAATAATAGCTATGAAATGGACTTTTCAAAGAAAATGGTTTTTGGGAGGATTTTGTTTAACCGTTTTAAGCATGGGATTAGTAAGTTTTGTCTCTTACAAAAACACGACAGAATTGAGACAAAGTGTCAAGACTGTACAATCTGCTAACGAAATTTTTAATAATCTAACAGATTTGTATGCTGAGATGTCAGTTGCAGAATCAGGACGAAGAGGGTATATCTATTTTGGTAGCGAAGAAGAGTTGAGACGCTATCAAATAGCAGTCAATAACTTGCAATCTGAACTCACAATTATTCAACAGCAAATAGTAGACAATAATATACAACAAAAAAAATTTTCTCATTTAAAATTTTTAATCGCGCAAAGATTAAGCTTGCTAAGACAATCTATAGAACTTTATCAACAAGATAAAAATGCTGTAAAAAAACAATTTTTTTTAACTCAAAAAAGTCTGAATTTACGAAATAGCATTCTTTTTATACTTGCAAATATGAAAAAGCAAGAGCAACGGGAATTAAATCTTTGGTTAAAAGAGTCTCAAGCTAATATTAATACTAGAATCTTTTTAGAAAATATTGGACTTCTTTGTAGCTTCATTATCGTTTCAATGGTTTACCTTATCCTCTATCGTCAATGGAAACAAAACCAAAAACTAGAAGCGCTCAAACAAAAAATTGCTCAAGAGCAAGAATTAAACTGTTTAAAACTTCGTCTTTTCTCTATGATCTCTCATGAATTTCGCACTCCTTTAAGCGTAATTTTAGCTTCGTCACAAATAATGACAGAAAATTTACAAGGATTAGTTGACGATACTAAACTAAAAGGTCTTTATAGAATTCAGTCTTCTGTTAAGTTGATGAATAATCTTTTAACGGATATTTTAATGTTGACTAGGGCTGAAGCGGGAAATTTAGAATGCAAACCAGAACTAATAAATATAGAAGAATTTTGTTTAAATTTAGTAGAAAACACGCAAGTTTTAGCTCAAACCCATCATTCTATTAAATTTATGAGTAGTTTTTCTGAGGGTCGCGTTTATCTAGATGAAAAATTACTATATTCTATTTTAAATAATTTGCTTTTAAATGCGATGAAATATTCGCCATCTGGCGGACAAATTACTCTGATTTTAAAAGGAGAATTAGATTTTATTGTTTTTAAAGTTAAAGATGAAGGGATAGGGATTATTCTAGAGGATAGAGCGAAGATTTACGAGCCATTCTATCGAGGTCAAAATGTCGATCGCATTGTGGGTAGCGGTTTAGGATTGGCTGTCATTAAAAAATGTCTTGAATTGCAAGGAGGAGAAATTAATTTAGAAAGCGGAGTAGGAGTAGGAACGACTTTTACAGTTAGAATTCCTTTAAAAAATAAAGTTTAATTATTATTGCTTCTTTTGTTGGCAAACCACGATCGCAATTGCTCTCGACAAACAGATTCCATAATTCCTGCCATGACAGATAAGCGATGATTGGAGACAGCACTATCGGGAAGATTCATAACCGTGCGAATGCAACCCGTTTTAGCATCGTCTGCACCATATACTAACAAACCGATCCGCGCATGAACGATCGCACCGGCACACATAGAACAAGGTTCTAGCGTCACATAAAGAGTACAATCGTTAAGATGCCACGATTGTAAGACTTGACTTGCTTTTCGCAAGACAAGAATTTCTGCATGAGCGGTAGGATCTTTGTCTCTTTCTTTACGATTAGAGGCTTCGGCGATCGCATTGCCAGCGCGATCGACTATAATAGCACCGACAGGGACATCGCCTGCTTCTCCCGCTTCATTAGCTAATGCGATCGCGCGCTTCATCCACTGCCGATGCGTTAAATAAGCAGTATTATTTATCTGCATCAGAGCGATACTCAAGCGATTTGTGCTAAGAGAGGATCTAATTCACCTTTGCCATCGAGACTATAAAGGTCATCGCACCCACCAATATGATTATTATTGATGAAAATTTGGGGAACAGTTCGCCTTCCATTGGCGCGTTGTGCCATGTCGTTTCTGGCAGTTTCGTCGCCGTCTATCTTGTACTCGGTGAAGTTAACGCCTTTCCACCACAAAAGTAATTTTGCTCGAATACAGTAAGGACAGGTTTGCCAAGTGTAGATCTCGACATTAGCTTTCACTTGTTCTGGATGGCGACCGAAAAAAGCATTGATTGCATCAAACATTTTATGATTATCCCTTGTAGGGGCGCATGGCGTGCGCCCTAATCCTTATATTAATTATCTTTTAAAAAATAAGAATTGGAGTTAGTGAAAGCCAACTTTGAGTCATTTTAGCTAACTCCAATCTTGTTTATCTTCTGTGCGATCGCGCTGGTAAACTTGTCCTTTAGCATGAATTTGTCTTGTCTTTTCAAAAAGTTCTTCTTCGGTTAAATCCCACTGTTCGAGAATGACATTTAAACTTTTTTGAATATCTCTAGCACCTGGAAAATTTTGGTAGCGAATTCGCAATCGCGCCAATTCTACCAAATGATAAGAATTAGGATTTTCCTGCAAAAGACGCTCGACAATTGCTCGATCCTGTTTTTCTTGAGGATGCTGTTGATCTTGAGGATTGGTAGCTGGGGACATAAGATTGGCGATAGGGGAAGTCGGAAGTCGGAAGTCGTCCATTCGGAAGTCGGAAGTCGAAAGTCGAAAGTCGAAAGTCGTCCATTCGTTGGCGTAGCCCGTCCCAAAGACGTAAGTCGGAAGTCGTCCATTCGGAAGTACCGAACAAGAAAGGACATTTACTTTAAACTTTTTTTTGAACTTTGGATCTCGGTTGAACTTTGAACTCTAATCACTGGTCACTGTTCCCTAATCCCATTACATAAAATATTTCAAGCGTTGATAGCGACTCAGTGCAATCAGCGGAAAATATTGCTGATAGAAATGGTACTTGAGATAAAAATGTCCTGGAAAACCCGTCCCAGTGAATTCTGACTCGTTCCAAGTTCCATCCGATTGTTGAGTTACTAGTAAGTAGTATACGCCGCGCTCGATCGCGTCTTTATAAAATTTCCCAATGGTTTGAGCGGCTTCTAGCAAACCGATTAATGCCCAAGCCGTTTGAGAAGCGGTACTGACTCCTTTTCCTTTGAGAGTCGGATCGTTATAGCTGCGAGGGGTTTCTCCCCAGCCACCATCGGAGTTTTGACAGCTAGCTAGCCAAGCTGCACCGCGTTCGATCTGACGTTGATGAGTTTTGGGCGCGATCGCGGCTAAAGCAGACAGCGCCCCGCTAGTACCATAGATATAGTTGACTCCCCAACGACCAAACCAGCTTCCGTCGGCTTCTTGTTGTCGATCTAAATAGGCGATCGCGCGATCGACTCGATTTTCGTCCATCTCTAGATTACAAACGCCCAGCATCTCCAACACCCGTGCGGTCACGTCTGCCGTATTGGGATCTATCATTGCTTTGAGATCGGCATAGGGAAGGGCATTAATCCAATTTTGGTCGTTATCGATATCGAAAGCTGCCCAGCCGCCTGCTTTGCACTGCATAGTTGCCATCCATTCGACAGCGCGGGCGATCGCAGCTTCTTTAAGTTTTTCATTGGGCAATCTCAAGGCGTTTAATGCCATGACGACGACAGCAGAATCATCTAAATCGGGATAAAAGCGATTTTCAAACTCAAACGCCCACCCGCCAGGTTTGCCTTGCTTATTTTTAACCTCCCAATCTCCATAAGCGAGGATTTGCTTGTCGATTAACCACTCTCCAGCGCGAACTAAAGCCGGATCGTAGGGTGCAATTCCCGATTCGACTAAGGCGCGTAAAACCCAAGCAGTATCCCAAACCGGAGAAACGCACGGTTGAGTGCAATAGGTTTGTTCGGTTTCGATGCTAAAATTGTCGATCGCCCTAAGTCCTCGTTCGACGACAGGATCGGCAACATCGTAGTTTAGGACTCGCAATGCCAGCATAGAATTGAGCATGGCTGGTACGATCCCTCCCCAGTCACCTGTCGCTTCTTGTCTATCTAAGATCCACTTTTCGGCGGCATCGATTCCTTCTTGACGGAAGGGAACTAAATTAGAATTTTCTGTTAATTTAAAGATGCGATCGAGTAAAACAAAGGCATCCGTCCAATTTCCGCACAGGGGCAACTCGTAGTTAACGTTCTCGATACCTTCGGCATACAATTCATCGAGGGCAATGGCTGGATCGGTTACAAAAACGGGTTTTTTATCGAAAACGATTAACAAAGGAACCGTGCTACTTCTCGCCCAACTGGACATTTCATAAATAGTGAAGGGAAAATTATCGGGAAACAACATTATCCAGGGAGGAATCGAAGGAATGCCTCGCCAGTCGTAACAGCCGATTAATGCCAGGTGAAACTTGGTAAAAACGCGCGTTTTGCTTATTCCACCTCGTTTGAGAATAAACTCTTTCGCATTGATTAAAGCGCGATCGCTTTGGGGAACTCCAAGCAATCTCAACGCCATATACGCTTCGACTGAAGTGCTAAGATCGCCGCCATCTCCCCAGAACAGTTCCCAACCGCCGTGTTCTCTTTGTTGCGATCGCAGGTAAGCTTCAACTTTATGCAAAGGACGAACGAGATCGGTTCCCCAGATCTTATGCAATAATACCACTTCTGAGGTTATCGTCACGTTAGATTCTAGCTCTGCCCACCAGTATCCTTCGGGATATTGTCTTGAAAGTAAATAATTTTGGCTTGCTTCAATCGCTCTGCCGACTCGATCTGAAGGTTCTGCCCTCTCACTCTGAGATGCCCTGTCCTGCGCTTGCATATAATCCCGTTAAAGTTCGTTATTCGTATAAAGTAGCAGGTTAAACCTAATTTGTTTCCTGAGAAATTTGAAGTTTTGACGAAGATATTAACCCGCGTCTCTAAAAGATTTATAGTTCCATCAAGATAGATTTATGCAAAGGCGATCGGGAAGGAAATGTAGGGGCGCATGGCGTGAGACCTCACCATTGGTAAGCAGGTGGGTAAAAATATTGAGCAAATCTATGAAGAAGGCTTGATAATTCAAAATTATCAAGCCTTCTTTACAACTATTTTGACCTTGTTAGATTAGAAAAAAGAGACTATTTTTGTGTTGCTAGTTACTTTAGAGATGCTTACCGAAAATTGTGGGTTGGGCGCCCTGCACTTGAGGGCGGCTTTGAAAAAGTTAAAAACTAAGGCGCTGTTTTATAAAAGCATGATAAGATTCAATCATGCTAACAGTAA
>JALOOL010000210.1 GCA_025454425.1 Hydrococcus sp. Prado102
GAAACCTCAAGTCAGTCACAAGCTCAATCCACAAATGCAAGCAGCTTGTTCTAGAGAATCCTTAGCAACTCTTAATGGTTTCTTCGACAGTCTCAGAAAAGCGCGTTGGGTAGATAACTTGCATCGCATCGAAAAAGCAGAAGATAAACTGCGACAACTAAGAGTCGCAACAAGAGTCGGACCGACACTCTTTTAGTAAGGTAGATAGCACAAACAAGCGACCAATAACCAATCCAAAATCCTTTCATCCAAAATCTAAAATCAATTGACCGATGACAGTTTTAATTATCACCCATTCTCAAGACACCGATAGCATTTCGATGGTAATGGATGCGATCGCGGCGCGAGGCAGCCAAGTCTTTCGTTTCGATACGAATCGTTTCCCTACAGAAGTGAGATTAGAAGTTTATTACGGGAAGGACACCGAACGCATTATTCTCAATTCCGAGCAAGGAAAATTAGATTTGCAAGAAGTCTCGGCGGTTTGGTATCGGCGCATCCGTATGGGAGAAGACATTCCTAAAACAGTAAATTCCCAACTGCGCAATGCTTCTATTTTAGAGTCTCGCGTCACCGTTCACGGTGCGATCGCCTCAATTGATGCTTTTCATCTCGATCCCTTACACATCATTCGTCGTGCAGAACACAAACAATTGCAACTCAAAGTCGCACGAGAATTAGGGATAGATACGCCGCGCACTCTAATCACGAATAATCCAGATGCAGTCATTCAATTTGCACGAGAGTGCGAACCTGGAACGATCGCAAAAATGCTGTCTTCGTTTGCTATTTATGAAGAAGACAAAGAAAAAGTAGTATTCACTAATCCCGTAACATCAGAAGATTTAATCGATCTCAACGGACTGCGTTTGTGTCCGATGACCTTTCAAGAATTAATTCCAAAGGCGCTTGAATTGCGAGTAACTGTGGTAGGACAGCAGATCTTTACAGCATCAGTCGATTCTCAACAATTCGAGAATGCGCGTCACGACTGGCGGCGGCGGGGACTAGTGTTGCTCAATGCTTGGAAACCCTATCGACTTCCCAAAGATGTCGAGAGAAAGCTTCTGAAGCTAATGGCGTATTTTGGGTTGAATTATGGCGCGATCGATATGATTGTCACTCCTGATGGTCGTTATGTATTCCTAGAAGTGAATCCAGTGGGAGAGTTTTTCTGGTTAGAACACTGTCCTGGACTGCCTATTTCACAAGCGATCGCAGAAATATTGCTCAAACCGCCGATTTCATCACAAGATAAATGGCAAATGACAGAGGAGGTGAAACAGCAGAAATCTTTGACCCGTTGGATTCCAGCGCCAATGGGGAGTGAATAATGATGTTTTTCTTTAGAAGGAGGGTGTGATGTCTAATGTCTCAATTTTGAATTTACATACTATAGACACTGCATTGTTTAGCGATCCAGAAAGCTTCATCGACGAACTGACTGATAAGGAGTTACATCGAATCGAAGGTGGTTATATGCGATCGCCTATATTGATTCCATCAATGACAGTAAATAACTCAGCAGATAGTTTTTATATCGATGATCGTGGAGTTCTCAGACGTTCGTAAAGTAAAACGAAACTATCTACACAAACAACTAATAAATAGGAGAAATCTAATGTCAAATATTTCCATTTCCAACCTCGATTTAACTGGATCTAAATTATTCATCGATTCAGAGAGTTTTATGAACGAACTGAGCGATCGCGAATTAGACATTAGTGGTGGTTTTCCTTATCTTCTTGGCGGTGGAAAATTTCCTGAGTCGCTACCTATTCTTACAGTGAGAGAATCTGTATTTTGTGAAATGAAGTCAGTACCAATCGAACCAAAATCTTTTTAAGTTAGCTGCGATCGCTCAACTTTAGCAAATTTTGTTACCACTACTCAAATTTATCTCCATTTGTAGAAATGTCTTGTTAGGTATTTTTTACAAATGGATTTTTTTGAATAAATTTGTCTGAAAAATCTATTTTTATCTTAAACCGCCTACATCAATCGACGATCGCATCTTCAAGAGAACTACGAAGAAAAAGCAAACATCCATTTACAGTTGATGGTTGATGGCTAGAATTGGGTTCCGAGCAAATAACCGCGCCTTCTGTGTAAGTTTTTCTGTCAACTATCAAATCGCCTTCGAGAAGAATCATTTCCTCATTTCCGACATGATAATGAGTAGGAAATTGTAAGCCAGCTTCCGCACGGACGAAGTAAGCTACTTCTTGTTTTTCTCGATCTACATAAAGCGTTCCAACTTCAAGACCTGGAAGTGGCGCGTAGGGTTGCCAATTCACATTAACTGCTTGTTGTCTCAAAGTATTTACATAAGTTAAATCTGGCTCGCGTTTTTGGGGAGCGATTCTCTCAAACAAACGAGCCTTCAAATTAGCAGCAATCGATGTGGGAGGCGCGCTGTAAGCGATCGCTGAGGCAGCTAACTGAAAGTTTGCTAACTCAGTCTGCAACTGTGGATTTGAGGCGATCGCTTCTTCTACGATACAACGTTCTGACTCGTCGAGTAGGTCGAGCGCATATAAAGCTATAAGATTCTGGACTTCTTCCAGTTGCATGACTTTTGACCTCCTTATGGCTCTATAGTAGCCTGTTTAGCTTTTATAGGCGATCGCCAAGAACTTTATGCAATTTCATCAATCCTAACCGGATTCGCGTTTTAATTGTACCGACAGGCTTTCCCATTTGTGCGGCGATTTCTACATGGGTTAACCCTTGATAGTATGCTAGTTCGAGAGCCTGTCGCTGTTCAGAGGGGAGTTGCCGCAAAGCTGCTAGTACGCGATCGCGACGTTCTTGGATTATAGCTTCTTCTTGAGGTTCTTTGGTTGCTGCTTGCAGTTGTAGGGGAATTGCATCTACATAGACAGTTGTATTTTGCTTTCTAAAAGCTAAAGTTCTGAGTCTATCTATAGCTCGACTTCGAGTTAACATGAATAGCCAAGCATCGACTCTTCCTCGACTGACATTATAACTTCTCGCCGTTCGCCAGACTTGGCAGAAAACATCTAATATTACTTCCTCTGTTTCCTCAACGGATTCCAAGATTTTGAATGCGACAGCGTAGAGAACGCGAGCGTAGCGATCGTATAATTTGGCTAGCGCTGCTTGCTCTTGTCGAGCAATTTTTTCTAAGAGCAAAAGATCGTCGAGAGGTTGTAAAGTAGTCATCGAATTGAAATGACCGCTAAGTGTATAGGGTTTCCTATGCCAGTTCCAGATTACCAAAGAAAAATTATTTTTTCCCTAGAGATCCAAACTCGCCTAGAGAACGTATACACCTATAGAACGTATACACCTATCAATTGCTCGTTTCCAGAAAAGTTAAAAATTCTTTTAATGTAGTAGCGTCGCTGTGTATGCTGCTATGACCGATATTGCATATTTGCATTACGATAGATCCTTTTTTTGAGAAACTTCGTATATGAATTTAGAGACTTAGGAGGTTAGATAATGACGAATTCATCCACTATTTTTTCTTGGGATTTTTCTAAAGGGACTCAGGGATGGCAAGGCGGTTTCGCCGATTATCCACTCGGACAAGAAGATTTTTTTAATCTAGATTCTGGGTTGCGTCTTCTTCCTTCTAATTTAGGAAGCGAACAAGCATTGTTTATTACAGGCGATAACCGCAGCGATGACTTGTTTATGTATTTTCGCAATCAAGTCACTGGTTTAAATCCTAATACCAACTATTCAGTTATCTTTGACATAGAATTAGCAACCAATGCTCCCGATGGAAGTTTTGGCATTGGTGGAAGTCCTGCCAATAGCGTTTTTCTCAAAGCAGGTGCGACACTAACAGAACCATTGGCGATCGTAGACGATCCTAACGAAAATGCCATACGTCTCAACATTGATAAAGGCAATCAAAGTCAAAGTGGACGAGATTCTGTTCTTTTGGGAGACATTGCCAAACCCGACGATGGAACTTTTGACTATGCTTTAATTCCCCGAAATAACAACGCTGAACCGTTTACCTTTCGTACCGATAATGTTGGCAATGCGTGGTTATATTTTGGCACGGATTCTGGTTTTGAAGGAACGACAGCACTTTTTTATACAAGTTTTCAAGCTGAATTTACCCCTCAAACTGGCTCGATAAGCGTTCCAGAACCTTCAACAGTTACATTAATTCTGTCTTTAGGTTTATGCACGTTATTCTTGCAGGTACGCAAGTTATTTAGTAAATAAACTCAATCTTCAATAATTATTCATTTGGTATAAATGTTTTATGTTGTCTTTATACAACTTTTTTTGTGATTAAAACTATTAAGAGAGTTGTGTCATAAAAACTATTTTTCGAGGTTGACAAATTAGATTTTTATTTATCATGATAGAAGAATAAAAGAAGTAGTTTTAGTTAAAGTTTGTGTCGATCGATATGTAGATAGCTCTCGATAACACTTAGTCATTCATCCCACACTAATCTCAATATGAGAGTGTGGGATGAATGAGACAAGCAAGAAATTGTGGATGTTGCTAGAGAAATTTCATTAGTATTAATCATCAAAAGGAATCAAATTATGACATTTCTTTTAAGTTCGCAGAATGTTTTTGAGTATTTATCGACGCAGGGACTCTTAACCTCTCTCGATCGCGAAAAGATTAAAATTGAACCAAAACCTGCAAAAAACTTTAATCTATTACTCAGCTTATCGGAAGATTGTAAGCTTCTGATCAAACAAGAACGCCATAATCTTGGAGGAAAAACAGCAGGTGAATTTGATAATGAATGGCGAGTTTATGAATTCTTGCAACAATTTCCAGAATTATATATTCTTCGTCCATTAATTTCAGAAGTTTTGCATTTTCATACAGAAGATTCGATTATCATTTTTAAATATCTGACTGATTACAGCGATCTGTCGGTATTTTATGCCAAAGAAAATATATTTCCTCCTGGAATTGCTGCTGCGATCGCCCGCGTTCTAGCTACCATTCATCGAAGTACTTTTAACAATTCAACCTATCGAGATTTCTTGACCCAAAAACAAGAAGAATCTTCAGAGAAACGCAAAATAATTTTAACAGCAGGACTCGATCGCATTACGCCTGAAATCTTTGGCATCATTCCAATGGATGGATTAAAATTCTATGCACTGTATCAACGATACGACAGTCTAGGAAAAGCGATCGCAGACATCACCAGTACTTACACTCCTAGCTGCCTTACTCATAACGATCTCAAACTCAATAACATTCTCCTTCATAACGACTGGGAACAAAATTCTAACCATCAAACAAGCTTAATCCGGTTAATTGATTGGGAACGCGGTAGCTGGGGAGATCCTGCTTTCGATTTAGGTGCGATGGTGGCGAGTTATTTACAATTGTGGTTGAGTAGTTTAGTTGTCAGTCAATCCATTGCGATCGAAGAAGCATTACAATTAGCGATGATTCCCCTCGATAAACTGCAACCTTCTTTAGCTGCACTTGTGAGTGCTTATTTTGCCGAATTCCCCAATATTTTAGAACATCGTCCCGACTTTCTCAATCGAGTCGTACAGGCGGCGGGTTTGTCTTTAATTAATCAGATTTTGGCAATGATTCAGTATCAAAAAACCTTCAATAACACGGGAATCTGTATGCTTCAGGTTGCAAAAAGTTTGCTGTGTCGTCCAGAACAATCTATTCCAACTATTTTCGGCACATTTGAACGCGAATTAATAAATTGTAGTGCGGGCATCTTGCCCGCGCAAATTTAATCGCGTTATTCGCACTATCTACATTAATGGTAACTAATCGCGAGTGAGACACTCGCACTACAAACCTATAACCAAACAACCATGCAACTACTTAACGCCGAACGATCGCGCCTACAAAGCGTACTCCAAGATCTTACCCATCATCTAGAAATCCAACCTAACTTTTCTATTATCCATCCCGACTACAAACCCTTAGAACTCCCTGCTGAATCGGTCGCACATTTCCAAACAATGCCGCCAGAGATTCAACAAAAGTATCTCAGCTTGCAGTTGCGTAGCTTTCTCTATGGAATTTACTATAACGGTTCGATGCGATCGCACCTCGCCAAAGATACCAACACCGATACCTCATCTTTGAATCGGGATTTGGAAAACAACACCATGCTAGGCGTAGATCTCAAGCTATATATGCAATTACACGAAAGCAACCAAGGAGAAGGTTACTTTGATTCCGGTTGGGTAGTGTTGCGTCAAGAAGAAGATGACACCTTAGCAGTTAAAAAAGGAGAACTCACATTACATATCAAACCAGAAGAACACTTACAACCCGAACAAAGAGAATCGAAAACAGGCGATACAGTAGCAATTCGGATGCCTCGCAATTTAGTTCAAAACGGCTTCTACATGGCGGTTGGCAATAATGGGGCGCAAGGTCGCCACAGTGATATTGAAAACACGGTGCGAATATACTTCAACCTTACCCCGCAAGGTGCAGTTGCTGTCATGAAACAGTTAACGCAACAACTCAACGCTGCTTCTGTTCCCTTCTCCTTCAAAATGTTATACAATCCCGCCGATTATGGGCGCTATGATTCGGGAGTGCTGTATTTTGATAAAAATGGCTACGATACCATTCAACCTATCTTAAAAGCGATTTATACAGTGAATCAAGACGATTTTAACCCCGACACCCCCCTCTTTACCAAACAACTCGCCCCCGGACTTAGCGTTGCAGAAGAACCCGATCGCAAATTTGCCGAGAGAGAAAGCTTTGGCATGAATCGCTGTCAAATTGTTGCCAATGGATTGCTAAGTGCTTTAGAAGACTCTCCAGAAGGTCGCCTGAACGCTATTTTAGAGCAATTTACCTTGTTGAATCTTGACGTGCAGCGTCCTTATTTAAATGCCAATTCTGAAGACATCTATACGCTGTTGGATCTATGAAACTTCTCGACTTAACTCCTCTAACCAAGGCGACATCGGATGTTATTCAACGTTCTCAATTTCCCGAATCCGATCTTCCTTTTTATCGAAAATTCGGTCGCACCGATTTAACTGTAAGTTGTTTGGGATTGGGAGGCGGAGGAAATATTTCTAGCGACGATACTCTCTATGCTTACGAAAAAGGCATCAACTTCTTTTTCTTCTCCAGCGACTTACATCATTACTTATACAGTTCCATGTCCGATGCCTTGCGGAAATTGTGCGATCGCAATTCCTCCGAACGAGAAAAGGTCGTCCTCGCAACGGTGACATACATCAAAAATCCAGAAGCGGCAATGTCTGCCTTGTTCGATCAATTTATCGAATTAAGAATGGATTACATCGATATCTTTTTTTGGGGATGGATTGGAACTAGCGATGCTGCTTCATTCTCCGATTGTTTGAACGTCTCGCGGGATTTGCGAGGTGCGAATACCGTTTACCAGCGAACCATTGAAAAGATGTTTGGAGTCTCAGAATGCCTCAAAAAAATGGGTGCAGTTCGTTATGTTGGCGCTTCATTTCACGACTTAGATCTCGCTGCACAATGGTTAAATAGTGAGTTGCTGGATATCGTAATGGTACGTCATAACATCGCTCATCGCACGGCACAATCGAAAGTCTTTGGAAAACTCGATGCCAACCATGCCAATCGACCTGGCATTATGACATTCAAGTCTAGTGGATCTCATTCTGGTGCGTTATGGGATGCACCGCCTAACCTTCCTCAAGGATGTTGGTGTCCTTCGGTTCCCGATTTGTATCGCTACTCTCTAACTCAAAATTGCGTTGATGTTTGTTTAACGGGAATGCGATCGCGTTCTGAAATTGATGCTGCCATCGACGGCGTACAAAAAGGCAAACTAACTTCACAAGAATTAGATTACATGAGCATTTATGGCGATATGCACCGTCAGAGGCTCAATATTCAGGATATCGATACAGATAGACTTATCTATCGCTAAAAACGATAACAAGCTCGTACATCGTACCAAAAAATAAAGCTAAAACAATGACAAACAATTCAGAAACAGTAATTTCTACAGAACTTCCCCTAGTAACAGATGCAGATATTATTACTTACTTACGTCGCTCTCACAAAATTGCTGAGTTAACAGCTTTAACCAAACGAGATGCACTAGTTATCGCCACTTGCGAACAACTTAACATAAAGGTTTCTGACGAAGAATTACAAGCGGAGGGAAATACATTTCGTCAGGAACATAAATTACTCAGTGTATCTGAGACAATATCCTGGCTTTCTAGACAGAATATAACAGTAGAAGACTGGTCGCAAGGAATTCGGATTCAGCTACTAACCCAAAAACTCAAAAAACATTTATTTGGCGATGCCGTTGATGCTCATTATATGAACAATCGCGATGCTTATAGACGAGTTGCTCTTTCTCAGATTCAAGTGAAAGAACTAGAAAAAGCATTAGAAATCGATCGCCTTCTTCGAGAAGAAAAAGCATCGTTTTGTGCTTTAGCGCTAAAATATTCCCAAGCAAAACAATCTAAACAAAATGGTGGATTTGTGGGGATTCGTTTTGTTGCAGAATTAATGCCTGAAATTGCTGGAGCTATTGATAGTTTGGAAGAAGGCGCGATCGCATCGCCAATTCCTACCAAACATGGCTATCACATTATTAAAATTGAAAAATGGTTTCCAACCGAGCTAACAGAATTAGTTCGAGACGAAATTTTAGAATCGCTTTTTCTCAATTGGAATTCTCAAAGAGTGGCAGAATAAGAATAAATGATTGCGATCGCCAAAGCTATTTAAACGCGGATTGTCATCCAAAATCCTTTCATTAGAAATCGTCACGTTCAATCTTAGTGCTGGATTATTGTGCAGTCATTCCGCCATCGGCAGTAATAATCGAACCCGTGATAAAAGAAGCTTCATCAGAAGCAAGGAAAAGTGCTAGGTGAGCAATTTCTCTGGGTTCGCCAGGACGACCGATAGGTTGAAATGTGTCTATCGATGCGTAGACTTTTTCGATTCCCCCTAACAGATCGGCATGGGCATAATTAATCGGCGTGTCTACCCATCCCGGACAAATGGCGTTGCAGCGGATGCCTTTTTTAGCATAGTCTAGTGCAATGCCTTTAGTAAGCATGACTAATGCGCCCTTCGATGCCGAGTAAATTGCTAAAAACGGTTCGGAAACTAAACCGTTAACGCTGGAAATATTGACAATCGAACCGCCACCATGACTTAACATAGAGTGAATAGCGGCTCTACTGGCATAAATAGCTCCCTTGACGTTAATATTAAGCGTTTTGTCAACTACTTCGTCACTAACTTCGTGAAAAACCCCAGGAATATTGACTCCAGCGTTATTCACAAGTACGTCAACCCGTCCGTATAATGTTATACAATGGGCAACAAAAGCATCGACTTGGGAGCGATCGCTAATATCTGCTGTAAACGCTTGTGCTACTCCACCCGCTCGCTCGATGCCTTCAACCGTCTGTCTGAGTGTTTCTTCGTTAAGATCGACACAAACAACCTTTGCGCCTTCTTCGGCAAAACGTTCGGCGATCGCTTTACCAATGCCAGAACCCGCCCCCGTGACAATACAAGCTTTGCCTTCTAATCTTTTCATCTTGAAATTCAACCAAATTTCCTGTTTGATTAAAACTCTTCAAAATGAGGCATCAATTGTAAAACTCCCATTGCCAATTCCTTTGGATCTAGAGCTTTGGTTTCAAAAAATGCCATCATATCTGGAAGTTGTGGATTGCCGCGAGACGATCCCGTCACTCCCATAGCAACGATTAAACCACAATACCCATTAGTTTTTTGAGAGCGACGATCCCAGTTTCTTCTAGCTTGAACGTGTTCGGGGTCGTTTCCTAGAAATTCGCCAAAGATGTAGAGATTGCCGTTGTCAGTTTGAATAATTCCCAAATCATAACGAGTTGTCGTAAAAGGATCTTCTCCAGGATTAAAACAAATTCCTTTGAGTCCTCCATCAGCTTGTAGAGTTTCAATCAAGACTTTTGCTTTCGGACGAGACGTTTGAATCAAAATGACGGGTAATCCATCGCCTTTAGAAACAGCGCCTTGAGATTGATAATAAATTTTTGGTTGATGGCGCATATTTTCAACCAACTCCCACGGAACCATTCCTACGCTCAAAAAAGCATTTTCCGGTACTAAATCTTCTCGCAGAGGAATATCTAAATCGGAAGAATCATCATCCTCGTCTTCTAAAGTTTCTGAAATATCTAGCAACTCAGCAGATAGATCCGGCAATGTAGAAACTGTTACCGAGATAGTATCTCGCGTTTCGGTAACGGGCGCGATCGGGATGCGATAGCGCTTGCTAATTGCCCCAATCGGTTCTCTTTCCAAGTCTCGGCGGGAAGCTCTAAAGAAGCGTAAAAGCGCTTGTAGCGAGAAGTAAACCGTTTTGGCTTCTTCCTCATCTAGATAAGGTCGAATCCCTTCATAAGGATGAACGCTGCCAAAGATCGGACGAATTTCAGACGGTTCTAGTTCGGCAAGATCGAGTTCTTCCTCCCATTCGCTCTCGTCAGTAGGTTCATAATTGAGAAACCAGCAATCTTGTGCGAGAAATGCTTTTTCGAGTTGTTCGGCAGATTTTTCTTCGAGGGCAGCGAGTCGAAATTGTTTGAGCGAATCGAGCGATCGATAAAGAATTACGCCGTATTCTTTACCGAGCATTCCCATTACGCAAGCATAGACTGTATCGACATCGCAATGCTTGAGTTCGATCGCGATTATATCGTGGTCGGCTAATACATCCCACGGTTCTTGCTGCCAAAGTTCTTTAGCAGTTTGTTTGAGTACATTGTCGTATTCTGCGAAAGAGTTCGTCGATTAGGGGTAAATCTGGCACGTAATCGATCGCGATGTCTAAACTCTGCAAAGCCCCCCGCAAAAAGAATTGTATTTCGCGGTTGCGCACGATAATCTTTTGAGGACGGGCGGGTTTAGCGGGACTATGAGGGGTTTCGATCGCCCTCAATAACGTCCGCACGACTGCTTCGGGGCCCATTTCTGGAGAAACGACTTCCATCGCTCTAACAAATCCTTCCGAGCCATCTACCCAAATAATACATTCTCCGCCGTTGTCTTCATTAGCTTCTAAACTTTCTTGAAGGTGAGAGAGCGCGCGGCGATCTCCTTCCCAGACGCTGGGAATTTGGGGAATTTTTTTGAGTCTGCGTTTAGTCGTCTGAGGGAGATTATTCATAAAAGATCGACTGAGTTGAATGGAAAAACTAACACTGAAGTGCGATCGGCAATGCTTCTACTTTAACGATTTTTGCGCTAACTCTATAAAGTAGTTATTAATTATTGCTATAAACGCGATCTTAGATTTTCTAGTTAAATATACTATTGACCGGACGAAACAACTTGATAAACAAAGCTTAATGTAGCCCAAACTTGATTATCTAGTGCATAAACATCGGTTAGCGCTCCTATTATTTCGCTTTTAACCGCACTTGCTAAATGTAAATCTTCTAGTAATGCTAGAGAAACTTCTAGCGGATTGGGTAGCTTAAGAATTTGTTCTTGATCGCCTTTTAGATAATCGATCCCGTTCAACGCTTCGAGGGTTTTAGAAAAGGGAGCAAAAGACGCAACAATTTGTATTTCTGTTAACCCACTAGGGCCCGATACCATTGAGTTAAGAGGATCTGACGAGTTAGGAACGATAAGCCGATCGCCAGGGAGAATACATCGCTGCTGCAATTGAGCAGTTTTGTCTTTGAGTGCCGATTCATCGACGGTTTGGGGCGTATAAAGCGCGATCGCGTTACTTGAAGAATCAATTCCTAACAGCAAAAAATAAATTGGGCGATCGCTAAAATTTTCGATTCGATATTGGATTTGAGTCCCAATCGGGACTCGTGGCAATAGAGTAGTACCATTGCTCGAATCCATAATATTTCTTGTAGAAGTTGGGGAAAGGGGAAAGGGGTAGGGGGAAAGGTCTAATTTTCCTGGTTCTTGAATTAAATTTTCCGCTCTTTGCAACAGGTCTAATGTTGGTTGGGCACTTTGGCGCGTATCCCGCACCAGAAGAACGCGGGGAGTTTTACCCACTACTTCTAAGCTAGCACTCATCCTCAAACCAGAAGAACCTTCATTAGCCGTCAAGCGCCATAATTTTGCGGCTAAGAGTTGTTGAAATTGGGGTTCCATACGAGCGATCGCCGATTTGACGGCTTCGTTAGCAGTGCCTTGGGCAGTTGGCAGCGCCTCGCCTCCTACGGTAAATAATCCGTATCCTTTCCAAACAGAGGCAATTCCAGGCGTATCTTGTCGAGAAGCCAACAATTTTTCCGTGTCGGTTGCGGTGACTTTACCCAAGACGCAATCTGCTACTTGTTCTCCTACTGCGATCGCAGCTTTAACCGCAGTTATCCCCGAAAAAGCGCTAGTGGCATCGACTCGTTCGATTCTCTCTAAACTCCGATCTAAAGCAACCGTAAGACTTAAATTGCGCGGCAGCATCCGAATCGATTCTCGGACGAGTTGCCCGACTTGCAAAGGAGGTACTTGCGGGTCGGGTTCGTTGAGTAATTTAGCTTTAGCAGCGATTCCTTTAACCGAGAAAATCTGTAAAACTTCAGATTTTGGCGACTCTACAACCGTCCAACAAGAATTAATTCCGTAATCCTCAATTATATTAGCTGGCAGTCCCGTTAGCGCGATTTTTACCGAGCGATCCTCGTCAACGCGAACAATCGTTCCTTGTCCTTTGATGGGATTACTGGGAAGCGAGTAATAGGTTAAAAATTGCTTATTGCCGCTAAATTGGGGTTCTTGGTTGGTTCCGATCGCCGCTGCCATTCGTTCGGCAGTTCTGGTCATTACAGTATAAATTTTACTCGCGGGTGTAGCTTCCCAAAGATATTGAGTGAGGGTGTAGGTAAACAATCCCGCGCTAAACCCATCGATCCCGATTTCTGTCGCTACTTGTTCGGCTTGAGCCGCTGCTAGAATTGTACCGGAAAGCGGTTTGGTACTGGGCGATCGCTGTTGTAGTTGTTTTAAGAAGGCTAATTCTTCTGGATTTGGTTTCTCGCCAGGGTTAGGAAAAGAACGTCCGCGCAGATTTCCTTGCAGGAGTTGTCCCGTACTGCGATAGCTGGTATCTAAAACAAACGTAAGTCGATTGGTTTTTAGCGATCGCCCCAATAATAATAAGGTTTCTTCGAGTAAATCGTTAGTTGCAGGCGCGTTTTTAGTCGAAATTGCGTCGCTAGGCATCAAACTATTGAGCGATCGTTCGGGTTCGCCAGCGGCTAAGGCTTCGTCAGATAAAGGAAGATAGACTTTTCTGCCATAGCCGCTAAAGTGAAAGACAACAACATCTCCTGGCGTTGCTTGTTCGATGAGATGTTCGAGAAATGCCGTCTCTATTGCTTCTCGCGTTGCTTGTGCCGTTAGCGTTAATATATCTTGTTCTTTGAAGCCAAAACGATAAACGAGCAATTCTTTTTGCAATTCGACATCGCTCAGACAGCCTTTTAACTTGGCATCGTCGCTATAGTCGTTAATACCGATTAACAAAGCTAATTTGCGAGGCGTAGAGGCTGCTATTGCCTGATAATATGAAGCTAATCCTTGCCGCCATCCACTTTGACTGCTGCCTATGCCAAAAGTCAGCAACCCCAATCCAGCCCTTTGCAAAAAAGTCCGCCGATCTAGTCCCATTAGAAATCTTTTTTTGTAAACAGCGATCGCGGTAGAGATGCGACAGAGCGCATCCCTACTCTAGCGCAGCCATACAGCCGACGGCTAATTACTATTCTTTGAGGTGCATCATTGCATTAGCTAATTCAGCCGCCACTTCTGGGCGAGAAAATTCCGGCGGTGGCAGTTCGCCCCGGCGTAACATCTCTCTGACTTTGGTTCCTGAAAGGTGAATGCGTTCCTCTTTAGTACTCGGACTGGTTTTTGTGGTTGCCATTTGTTGAGTGCGCTTGCAATAGAAGGCGTGTTCAAACATCATGGGCACGATTCCCAACTCTTGCGGTTCAAACTCTGCAAAGATTTTTTGTCCGTCGTAAGTCCCGTAATAATCGCCTACGCCAGCATGGTCGCGACCGACGATAAAATGCGTACAGCCGTAGTTTTTACGCACAATGGCATGAAAAATTGCTTCTCTTGGCCCGGCGTAACGCATCGAACAGGGATTGATCGCCAAAATTACTCGATCTTGCGGGAAGTATTTATCCATCATGATTTCGTAACAGCGCATCCGCACGTCTGCGGGTACGTCATCGCTTTTAGTCACGCCGACGAGAGGATGGAGAAACAGACCGTCTACGATTTCTAAGGCGCACTTCTGGATGTATTCGTGGGCGCGGTGGATGGGGTTGCGGGTTTGGAAGCCGACTATCGTTTTCCAGCCTTTTTCTTGGAATAACTTGCGCGATTCGACTGGATCGATTTGATATTTGGGAAATGACGGATGGGGATAGCGTTCTAGCAACCAGACAGGGCCTGCTAAATAAATCGAACCTTGTTCGTAAAGAACTTTGACACCTGGATGGTTGATATCGTCGGTGCGATAGACGTTAATGGCTTCGTGGGCTTTATTGTAGCGGTATTTCTGCGTCAGTTCCAATACGCCAATAAATTTGCCCTCAGAGTCGTCAAGACGAATCCAACTTCCTTCTTTAAGAGAGTCGGCGATTTCTTCTTCTACGGGCAAAGTCACGGGAATCGACCAGGGAAGACCGTTAGTAAGACGCATATCGTCTACAACCTTTTCATAGTCTTCCTGTTCCATAAAGCCTTTGAGGGGACTAAATCCGCCAATTGCGATCGCGATTAGGTCTGAAGTCGCTCTTTCGTCAAGTTTAACGCGAGGCAATTTCTCTGAGAGAGCGAGAAATTCTGCGCGTTCTGCTGGGGTGGCTATTCGATTTACAAGTTGTCCGCCATGAGGCGCAATTCCATCCATAAGGTGCGATCGTATTAATTTTTCTAACTGTCGGGATCGATCCTATCAAGGTCTGATGTCTATTTGAAAGAGTATCGGCAAACGAAACAACTTTTTCGCTATCAAAATCTTTTTAGCGGTCTTTAAATTATGGGATATCAAAAAATTTTAGTCGCACTCGATCGCTCGTCGCAAACTGATGCCATCTTTGAAAATGCGCTTTTAACTGCCAAACAAAACAATGCGGCGTTGATGTTATTTTATTGTTTGCCCGTTGTAGATCCGGGTATAACTCCTTACAGCAATCTTTATGGCGAAGAACTGATTAACTTCTCTCAAAGTCTTCACGCTAAACTCGAAAAAGACACTAACGAAGCTCGACAATGGTTGGGTGAATATTGTCAAAAAGCTACCGAACAGGGAGTTCCTACAGAATGGGACTACAAAGTTGGAGAAGCAGGACGTTTAATTTGTGAAGTTGCTCGTACCTGGGAAGCAGATTTAATTATCATCGGTCGTCGAGGATTGCGGGGTTTTGCAGAGATGTTTCTAGGAAGCGTCAGCAATTATGTCATTCACCATTCCCGTTGTTCGGTGTTAGTCGTTCAAGGAGTTGTAAACAGCGATGGGTGATTAGAGTTCAAAATTCAAAGTTCAAAGTTCAAAAGTTTAGGAGGAAAGTAATTCAGTAGTAAATTTACTTCCGACTTTCGACTTCCGACTTTCGACTTTCGACTTCCCCTACTCTTCTCCCAACAATAATTAAATCTCGTTCGCTCCCGTCTAACTCGGCTATTTTAGGTAAATATCCCCATTGTTGAAATTGATATTTGGCAAATAGTCGCAAACTAGGGTAATTGTGGGCAAAAATAAAACCGAGTAGGGTATTGAGTCCGAGATGGGGACTATGGGCGATCGCCTGTTGCAATAGTTGTTCTCCAATGCCTTGACGATGGTATAGTTGGGAAACATAAATGCTTAGTTCCGCAGTTTTATGATAGGCAGGGCGACCGTAAAAAGATTGAAAACTCAACCATCCCGCAATTGTTTTTTCAATTTCCATTACCCAAATCGGTCTATTTTTTGGCGAATGTTCCTCAAACCAGCGCTTGCGACTCTCGATAGCTATCGGTTCTAAATCTGCTGTTGCTAGACGAGAAGGAATGCTGTCATTATAAATTTCAACAATTGCAGGTAAATCGATTTCGGTTGCATCTCGAATTTTCATCTTCTCATCTTTGTTGGTGTTTGATTTAGTTGGTAAATTATCCGATGTTAACCGATAGTTGCCCTGTAGCGTGGAGTTTGGGCAACGAGCTAAACTGAAAGTAAAAAATATTTTATTTGAAATTATGTCAGATATCAAAACCCAGTTAACTGAAGAAATGGCTGAAATTGAATGGAAAGATTTGATTCCTCATGCTCAACGCGATGCAATAATTGTCGTGAATGAGTCGCTTTCTTTGATTGATGTTGCTGTTGCAATGGCTAGTGATGATGTTGTCTCGGTTCGACAGTGGGTCGGTCAAAGCTTAATACATAAGCCATCTGTAGACGAACTTAGCAACTGGAATAGCAATCCAGAACAAAAATTTAATACGCTTATCGTGCAACCTTTTGTGTTAATCGGTGCATCATAGTTCTTGACAAGAGAATCTTAAAATTTATTGTTGTTTGCGTGTGGTAAAAAGTTTCTCTTACAAAATAGAAACTCCTGTAAAAATGAAATTTAGCGAAATTATTGAAAAATTAGCTCTGCTATCAGAATCTCACAGTCTGACCTTTTGTAGCGATCGCGATCCCGAAATTAATGGAGTGGCAGCAATTGATGAAGCTGTCTGCAACCAACTCAGTTATATAGAAGGAGCAAAATTTGCAGCAATGGTAACAAAAACGGCTGCAAGTGCTTTAATTTTGCCATTGGATAGCAAACTTCAAACGCAAGCAAGCGATCGCGGTATTGCAATTAAACTTTTTTACCATCCCTATCATCCGTCGCCTAAAATTGAGCCAACAGCGGTTGTTTCTAACGATGCAATTTTGGGCAAAGATGTTTATATCGGCGATCGCGTCGTCATTAAAGCAGGAGTTAAAATAGGCGATCGCGTCTGCATCCATCCCAATGTTGTCATTTATCCCGATGTCACTATTGGCGATCGCACGATCTTACACGCTAATTGTACCATCCACGAACGCACCCAAATCGGCTCCGATTGCGTCATTCATAGCGGTGCGGTCATCGGTGCAGAAGGCTTTGGGTTTGTTCCCATCCCCCAAGGCTGGTTTAAAATAGAACAGTCGGGTCGTACCGTACTCGAAGATGGCGTAGAAATTGGTTGCAATAGCAACGTGGATCGCCCGACGGTAGGAGAAACCCGCATCGGACGCAATACTAAGTTAGATAATCTAGTCCAAATCGGTCACGGCTGTCAAATCGGACAAAATTGCGCTTTTGCCGCACAAGTTGGTTTAGCAGGCGGCGTAAAAGTTGGCGATCGCGTTATCTTAGCAGGTCAAGTCGGCATTGCCAATCAAGCAAAAATCGGAAACGGCGCGATCGCAACTGCAAAAAGTGGCATTCACAACGATATTAAACCAGGAGAAATCGTTTCAAGCTATCCCGCCATTCCCCACAAATTGTATTTAAGAATCTCTGCTATCTATAAACGTCTACCCGAAATGTATCAAACCCTAAAACGCCTCCAAAAAAAACTCGACGATGTAGAAATTGACAAATAAAAATTAGAAAAACGTAATTAGATTTTGAACTTTAAACTTTGAACTATCATGATACTTTGTCTCGGTGAAATCCTCTTTGATTGTTTAGCAGACCAATCCGGTAGAGAGTTGGATGAAGTAGAATCTTGGACTCCTTATCCTGGTGGCGCGCCTGCTAACGTTGCTTGCGCCTTGGTTAAATTAGGTACGCCAGCAGGTTTTATTGGCTGTGTCGGTCAAGATAAAGTAGGAGATGAGCTAGTAACTTTATTAGAGACGACTGGCGTGGATACAAGCGGAGTTCAACGTCACGCAACCGCACCGACGCGACAGGTGTACGTAACTCGTTCTCATGAAGGAGAGCGTCATTTTGCAGGATTTGGGAATCTTGCAACGACTGAGTTTGCCGATACTCGTTTAGACTCTCAACAGTTACCCGAAGCCTTATTTGCCAATGCAGATTACTTAGTAATCGGAACGTTGGAACTCGCTTATCCACAAAGCCGACAAGCGATTTATCGCGCCTTAGAATTAGCCAAACAAAATAGCGTTAAAATTTTTGTAGATATAAACTGGCGACCCGTTTTTTGGCTGGATGAAGAAAAGGCTCTTCCTTTGATTGAGGAAGTTTTACAGCAAGCAGATTTAATTAAATGCTCAGATGATGAGGCGCAGTGGCTTTTTAAAACCGATAATCCCCTAGAAATTGCTCGACGATTCGAGAAAGCTAAGGGTGTTTTAGTAACGGCGGGAGCGCAAGGCTGTAGTTATAGTTTAGGCGATAGTTCGGGACACGTTTGTGTTTTTGAGGTGAAAGTCATCGATACGACGGGTGCAGGCGATAGTTTTGTGGCTGGTTTTTTACATCAATGTAGCAAGCAGGGAGAAGCGATTTTTCAATCCCCAGAAGCAGCCAGAAATGCAGTTGTTTATGCCAGTGCGGTTGGCGCTTTGACAACAACTAAACCAGGCGCGATCGCAGCACAACCCACTGCGCAAGAAGTAGAAGAATTTCTCGATCGACAAGTATGAGGCAGTCAACCGATTTTGGATTTTGGATGAAAGGATTTTCGATTTCTTCCACGGATAAATCCGGAGGCTTGTACCATCAAGGAATGATTGGTCAAGATGTAATATAAAAATACAATTGTATTACCAGATTAGTCGCCATGACATCTCAATTTGAGTATTTTTCTGCGATCGACGCGCAGGATAGTGAAAAACTGGGGGCAGTTATTCAACAGTGTTTCGGTAGTTCTCCCGACGATTGGGAGCGCTACCATAAACGTATCGGAATTGAGAATTTTCGTCTTTTGCGCCAAGAAGGACAAGTGAGTGCAGGCTTGGCGATTTATCATATGGGACAATGCTACGGCGGTCAAATCGTACCGATGGCAGGAATTGCCGCAGTAGGTGTTGCTCCAGAATATCGCGGGAAAGGGGCGGCTTACGAAATATTGAGCCAAACAATTCAAGAACTTTATCGTCAAAAAGTACCTATCTCTGCACTCTATCCCGCTACCCAAGTTCTTTATCGAAAGGTGGGATACGAACAAGCAGGCAGCTATTGTCGATGGGAATTACCGTTACCTAGCATTCAGATACAAGCGCGATCGATGACGATACATCGCGTCAATACTGACGATCGCAGCATTTTTGAGGCTATTTACACTCGGCAAGCTCAAGTCAATAATGGGAATTTAGCTCGCCATCAAGCCATTTGGCAACGCATACTCGAATCTGAAAAAGAACAAGCCGTTTATGCCTATCTTATCGGTTCTGGGAGCGAACCCGAAGGATACATTATTTTTACGCAAGAACGAGGTGAAAAAGAGTCGGCGATCGCGATTAGAGATTGGGCAATACTAACAGCAGAAGCAGCTAAATGTATCTGGATGTTTTTTGGAAATCATCGATCGCAAATTAATAAAGTTTATTGGCAAGGTTCGCTATCTAACCCGTTTTTATTACTTCTCCCCGAACAAACGACAAAAATCGTTTGGCAAATGATTTGGATGTTGAGAATAATTGATGTACCTTTGGCTTTATCGAAGCGAGGCTATCCAACTGGGATAGAAGCCGAACTACATCTAGAAGTTCGAGATAACTTACTTGAAGCTAATAATGGCAAATTTTCGGTGCAAGTATCTAACGGACGAGGAGAAGTTCGCCCTGGAGGACAAGGAACTTTTCAAATAGATGTTCGCGGTTTAGCACCTCTTTATACAGGATTTTTAAGTCCTCGCCAACTCCAACAAATGGGCTACCTTAAGGCAACTCCAGGGGCTTTAGATACGGCTACTTTACTATTTTCAGGCGATCGCCCTTGGATGGCAGATTTTTTTTAAGATACAAGCGAGTTTTCTTTATTGGAAATTAATACCGCTGGCTGCTAAACAAAATTATACTTAAAATAAACATTTAAATAATTCCTATCTTTCCTTTTCATTTCATTAAAGTTTGGGGATTGGTCGATCGCGAGTTGGCGATCGCATTTTTTCAGAAATCAAATTTTCCAATTAACTCAAATTGATTGCCCCAGAAATGATAACAAGTAAAATTAACCAGATTTTACGCGAATTTGTAATGTGCTTGCCAGATATTGAAGAGGCTGCTTTAATTTCGGATCGCGGTCATCCCCTCACGGTAACGCTAAAAATGAAGGATAATAGTACGCTAATTATAGCAGGAACAATGCTTCATGTAGCCGAGCATATTTATCAAGTATTTCGATGGCAGGAGATTCAACAGATTGCTGTTCGTTCAGAAAACGGATATATCACCTTAATTCGCTGTACTAAAGAGATCTTACTGTTAGTCAAAACTACTAAAGCACCTTTAGGGTTTCTCAATCAAGATATCGAACATACCATAAAAACTCTTCAGATAGAACTTCAAACTTATCAAACAATCGAACTGAATTCCAAAGACTCTTCACAACCAATTCAGGAAAACGAAGGTACCCAGATTACAGAAATCCACAAAAACTCTATTAATCTCAAACTTACTCCTGATTTTATCGATTCTTGCCAACAAGAACTTGCAGAATATATTGGCCCAATTGCCTCAATCGTCTGTAAGCGAACTCTCTCGAACAATCCTCAAATAGGAGCCTATGAATTTGTAAAAAGTTTAGCCCAACACATTCGGGATCGGCAACAAGCGCTGGAATTTCAAAATCGTTTCTTGACTTAACTAAGTAACAATTTTTGATTGCGTCATGGAGACGGCTTAGATTCAGCCGTCTCCCTTCAATTACATTAAACCTAACTGAGAAAGAATTCCTTGACCAGTCATCAGTTCGGTTAGCAAGCCAATAGCGAAGCCTAGCATCGCCAGACGACCATTCCAGCTTTCAGCAAAAGAGGTAAAACCAAATTTAGCTTCTTTGTTTTCCATGAGTTATCACCTTTAATGTGTATCAGAGCGAATAAGTCAACTATCTGAAATCAAATTTAACGTAAATTTTTAAAGTTTGCAACATTTATTCATATGGGAAGACAAAAAGTTGTTACTTAAGGGCGATCTCCTTTTTCAGCGATCGGTCTGAGAAAATTTATCCTCAAGTAAGTGCGGCAAAGAGTGCGAGAAACGGCGACTCAACTAGCAGCCTGTATTGACCCTTTGATTCAAACTCCAATCGTAGCTAAGATAGCGAATGCGAGGTTCTTTAGGTACTTCGACAGTAGATAGATATTTCTGGATGTATTGAGCAATGGAGTCTGCGACTTTAAGGAAATCCTGACGATACCATTTAAAAATCTGACTGCAATAAAGCGTATTAGAAGAAGAATCGTAATATACTTTAGCTCGATTATTAATAAAACGCTCCGCATCGTTTTTTAATTGAGTTTGTACGCTTTCAGGTAAATAAGCTTCGTTGCGAAGCAGGGGACAACCAATAGACGCACATACCAAGGCAAAATGAATGCGAGGATCGCTAAATTCTGGTCGCAAAATGTCGTGTTCGATGTTGTTGAGACTGTAACTGCGATCGCTTAGTTTATAGATGGGACGCGAAAAAAATGCCAAAAAGCCAATCCAGTTAGGAATTCCCAAAATTGTCGGGCGAATTGAAGCAATAGGATAAACGGATAAGACGCGATCGATAGTTAGCGCATTGTAAAGATTGAGCCACAGGGCTAATTTTAAATCGCGATTGCAACAAGATTTAAGGTCAATTTGGGAGATTTCTTCCAACCAATCGGTTAATTTTTGTCTAGATTCAGCTTTCCAATCTTGATAATTTACTCTTCCTTGGCTATCTACATACTGTCGCAATAATTCATCCCACGGTTTGAAGTTAAGCATTGTTTTTCACTGGTCACTGGTCACTGATAACTGGTCACTGATTTAAGTTCGATCCAAAAACGACTACCTTGCTGTAAACTCGATTCAACGCCGACTTGCCCGCCCATGCGTTCGATTCCTCGTTGGACGATCGCCAAGCCAATTCCTGTGCCAGGATAAGTTTCTATACCGTGTAGCCTCTCAAAAGGTTTAAAAATTCGTTGTTGATGTTGGGGAGCAATGCCTATGCCATTGTCTTCTACCCACAAGCGTACATAATCGCCTCGTTTCTCTGCCCAGATAAAAATCTGAGGTTTGACGCTTGCAGATACAAATTTTATGGCGTTTGTCAAAATATTTGTTACAACTTGTTTAAGAACGCTGCGATGAGCGATCGCGATAAAAAGAGGTAGTTTAACATCAACCCGCGCGTCAGTCTCCTTTAGTTCTAGTTCGCTCAAAACTTCATTAATAATGACGCTCAAATCGACTGGTTGAAGTTGAATTTCAGTACGTCCAAGCCTACTGTAAGCAAGCAAATCCAGAATTAATCTATCCAGACGCGATGCAGCCTCTACAATCCGATGGGCATATTCTTGTCCTAATTCATCCAAGCGATCGCTATAATCGTCCAGTAAAATTTGAGCAAATCCCTCAATTGCTCGCAACGGCGCTCGTAAATCGTGAGAAACTGAGTAAGAGAATGCTTCGAGTTCTTGATTAGCTTCTTCTAGCTGTTTTGTCCTTTGCTGTACTCGTTGTTCTAGTTCTAGGGCATAATCTCGTACTTGAGAGCGCAGTTGGGATTGTTGAATGGCGATCGCCAGTTGATTTGCCACCTCGTAGGCAATTTCTCTGTCTTGAGAGTTAAAAGCATCGGGTTGAGACGCAAATAAGTTGAGTTCTCCAATATGCCTATTTTCAACGTGCATCGCTATGCTTAAAAAGCTTCGATATCCGCGTGAGAGCAACGTTTCTAATCTAGCTGTTCGCGCATTCAAGGCGGCAATATCCGGTATGTATGAAGTAGGTTCTCGATTATCGTTAATACTAACAACCGAGTGAGTGGGATCTCCTGCCAAAATTCTCGATCCATTTTCAACATCACATAAAACGATCGCGCCCTGACAATCGGATCGCGAGTTGATTAGATTGGCTAAGATATCTTGAGCAAGCTTTTCAATCGATTGAGCCGAGAGGATTTCTCGATCGATTTGGTGTAATGTATTTAAACGTCGAGACGAACGCTCTATTGTTTCTGTTTGCTGCTGAGTCTTTTTGAGAGTATCTTCATAACTCTGAGAAATTTCGAGCAGTTGATAGCGAGTGAAGTAAGCTAGAATGCCTCCGATCGCGATCGCCCAAACGATAGTAGAACCGATGACGAATTGCGTCGTTTGTCGAACGATTTGGGAGCGTTTGTTTCGCAATTGTTCTTCTGTGGCGATAAATGCCGAGATCTCAGCACGGATCTCATCCATTAGCTGTTTGCGAACTTTTAGCGTTGCCAATAAGTTACTTCTTTCCTCTGCGATGAGATCCATTAGAGGCGGCGTATAACTATTCCATTGCTGATAAAGTGTCTCGATTTTTGCTAGCTG
Source organism: Hydrococcus sp. Prado102 (assembly GCA_025454425.1). Taxonomy (GTDB): domain Bacteria; phylum Cyanobacteriota; class Cyanobacteriia; order Cyanobacteriales; family Microcystaceae; genus Hydrococcus. The sequence continues at coordinate 23,473 of JALOOL010000210.1, forward strand.
GTTTCCCTGAGTAGGATTATCGGCAATTAAACTCTCTAGGTTTCTAAAACTAGGATTTATATGCGCGATCGCGTTATTAAAAGGTTCGAGAAATTCAAGTTCGCCAGATAAAAGGTAGCCGCGCCCTCCTGTTTCCAAATCCAGTAGCAGTTTTTGCGTTTTGTTCGCTTCTGCAATTACTTTATCTGTATTGTCAACCCATTGCATTGCATCGAGCAACCTGACAATTTGCCAGATAGAAATTCCAGACAGCCCGAGTAGTAAAACAATCGGTAGCGCGATCGTCTGGAATAATCTACGTTTAAATACAGATTGAGCTATATGTAATAACATTCTCCAGCTAATTCTAACTTTTTAAGCCAGTTAAAATCAAGAACGATTGGTTTAAATAAATCTTAAGTTATAGCCACTCGCTCTATTATATTTTTCTATCTATTTATTACGATATATAACTTGTAGCGATCGTCTATACAAAGAAATATTTTTGGGACTACTAGTCTTTAAAAAAAATTATATCAATTGTAAAAAAACGCATTAAATCTAAACAATTAGTGTAAGGCGATACTAGATCGATGATAGATTTAATTATCTTTTAATGTTTTGTTTTGTATAATAAAAAGATAACTTTAGTAGTAAAAAAAATTAAATAAAATCTTTCACAATGTAGATAATTTAGTTTAATCTGACAGTTATTCTTTAGTATAACTCAAGTAAATTTATAGTGCTGCTTATATATTTTTGAGGGATAAGTAACAATTAAAATTATTGATAATGATGACGGCGAGCGAATACAAAATCTTATTAGTAGAGGATGATTCCAATGACATTCTGTTTATTCAGCGTGCATTCCGTCAAGCTAATTTAAACAATTCAATCTACATTGTTAGGAATGGCGATGATGCAGTTGCTTATCTATCAGGAGAGGGAATGTATAGCAGTCGAGAAACCTATCCATTGCCTTTATTAATCTTGCTCGATTTGAAATTGCCTTGTCGTTCTGGATTAGAAGTACTAAAATGGCTGAGAAAACAACCCATTCTCAAACGCATTCCCGTTGTTATCTTAACTTCATCAAAAGAATATATTGATGTAAATAATGCCTACGATTTAGGCGTAAATAGCTATCTACTTAAGCCTGTTAAGTTTGAAGCCTTAATTAAAATGGTAAAAGCGATCGATATCTTTTGGCTGCAATTAAACGAGTATCCATCCATTTAATAGTTATTCAGTTAAGCGATGGGTGACTTGTAGGGGCGCATGGCGTGCGCCCTAAAGAGCGATCGCTGAGGAAAAGGCATTCTTGCAACAGGCAACAGGGAATAGATAGCAAAAGCAAGCAATAGAAGTCAATCTCAATTAGGAAGAGGTTGTTTTGTTTAAAACGGCAGATGACGATCGCGGATCGATCGGGTAAGCTTTTGTTGATAGATAAAAAACTCGTATTTCAGTACAAACTTAATTAGATCGGCGAACAGCAAGCGGATATCGCTGATTAAGACGCATAAGTAGATGAGCAAAATTAATTTTCAGATATTGTAGTGCGAACTTTTAGAAAAGCGCTTTTTTAGAAGCTCGGACTACGTATATTTAATTTTGCATACTTACTTAAGCGATCGCCGAACGCCGAACCCGATTAAAGTTTCTACTAAATTGCGACTTTAAAAAACAATCCAAACGATCGCTCTCTCAAAAAATAAAAATGACAGATTTCGATCGCGCATTACAGAGCATATTATTAATTGATGACAACCCTGACGATCGCCTTTTGGCAATACGCGAACTACACCGAGAAAATCCTCAAGTTCAAGTCATCGAAGTTAGCAATCTCGATAGTCTCAATCGAGAAATAGAAACGGGGAATTTCGATCTGGTCATCACAGACTACGAATTAAATTGGACAAACGGAATCGAAGTTCTTGCGAGAATGAAAGCGCGCGATCGCCTTTTACCCGTCGTCATGTTCACTAATTCCGGTTCCCAAGAAGTAGCAGTGGAAGCGATGAAAACGGGTTTAAACGATTACGTACTTAAATCGCCCAAACATCGCATTCGCCTGTCGCAAGCAGTAAGATCGGCATGGGAAAACTCCCAAATGCGCCGCAAGGCGATCGAGTTAGAAATCCGCTTGCAATTCTTGCTCGATCGTTTAGATATAGGAGTATTTCGAGCTAGCTTAGACGGACGACTGTTAGAATTTAATAACGGTTTTATGCGGATTTTGAAGCTCAATTCGCTCGAACAAGCGGAAGCATTTTTTCGCGAACATTTTGTATTTGATGAAGTCGATCGCACGTCGGGAGAGCAATGGAAACGAGAAGTGCAAATGCGTTGTCCCGATGGATCTATAGTCTGGGTAGAAATCGGCGAAACATTAACCAGACTTAGCAGCGGAGACGTAGTTGACGGGCTACTTACAGACATCAGCGAGAAAAAACAGGCAGAACAAACCCTCGAACGCTGCGTCAGAGAAAGAACGGCGCAACTAGAGACAACTAACAGCGAATTGCAAATGTTTGCTGAATCCATTTCTCACGATTTGCGAGCGCCAATTCGTCAGATTGGTAATTATGTTGGCTTTTTAGAGCAGCATTTGCGATCGACCTTCATTGATGATACTAGCTTGCAATACCTGCAAAGAATTGCCTCCTTAAGCGAACAAGCAAACAGCATCATTGAAGATTTGCTCGAATACTCAAGGTCGGGAAGTTTTGAGTTACAGTTCGAGATGGTTGATATGGATAGATTAGTGCGAGAAGTACGGCAGATTTTCTCTTCTGAGATATCGCAACGCGAGATTGTCTGGGAAATCGAACCTTTACCCCAAGTGAGAGGCGATCGCACTCTCTTAAGTCAAGTCTGGCAAAACTTAATTGACAACGCCCTCAAATATACGCGCCCCCGTCAGCGTACCGAAATCGCGATCGGTTCTAGATCTGGTGAGGGTGAGACAATTTTTTTTATTCAAGATAATGGAGTAGGATTTAATATGCAAAGTTACAATCTCCTATTTCAACTCTTTGGGCGCTTACACCCCAGCGACGAGTTTGATGGTACGGGAATTGGACTCGCTAACGCCAAGCGCATTATCAATCGTCACAACGGCAGAATTTGGGCAGAGAGTGTCGTCGATCGAGGAGCTACATTTTACTTTTCCCTGCCGGAGAATTAAAGTAGGAAAATAGCTTGTTTGGATATAGCTGAGGATACTTTTGAAAAGTCTTTCCAAGGAAGGTAGAAAGTTATGAAATATGTCTTACGGTTTATTTTTTTAATCTGAAAAAATGCCACAATGAATCATTTCTTGACGATCCCACCTATTTACCAAGGTATATTTAATTAGCAAGTATAGAGAAAGATGAATGACTCACAGCAAGTCGAACTTAAAAATATATTCTTTGTTATTCGAGTAAAACGACAGATATCAAAAATTTTTCGTTCAAAAGGACATTATTTGCACTCAACTTAAAATCGAAATCAAGAAAAATTTAACAGACTGGCAACGAATACGAGCGCTTAGCAAGCAAAATGAATAGCAAAAATCTTAATATCTTGATTGTAGAAGACGACATAATAGATGCCACGAATATAAAACAAGTATTGGAAATGAGCGACAATACCAAAAATGTTTATGTCGCATCGAGTGGTGTAGAAGCGCTAAAAATGCTACGCTCGACAGATGGAAAACTGCCGCTTATTCCTCCTTATCGCCGTTTAATCGTGTTGGATATCAATTTGCCAACCATGAATGGAATCGAGTTTTTACAAATCCTTCGCTCAGATCCTAAATTAAACAGTATTCCCGTGGTAATCTTGACAGGAGCAAATAGCGATCGCTACCTTTTAGAAGCTTATCAATTCAATGTAGCGGGTTATATCGTCAAACCTGTAAACTTTAATAAGTTTATCGACGCACTCACGACTTTAAGTCAATATTGGGCACGCGCCAAGTAAATAAAGGAAAAACTAAAAAATCTTCGTATTTTTGATGGATATCCCTTGCTGCAATCTCCATCACTTGCGGTTGTC
>JALOOL010000211.1 GCA_025454425.1 Hydrococcus sp. Prado102
AACTAAATCGTATCGGAAACAATGTGAAGCGGCGTGTTTTCAAACCGCCGCGTAACAACGTTTAAGAATCCGCGTCTTTTTAAAGCGCGGAGAAGTCAAGCGCAGCACAATAAAGTACAGCCTTGTATCTTCATCAAAACTTTATGTGATAAGGATTTGAGATAAGCGATAATATAGATAACTCAGAAAAATAACCGAGCCAAAGGGAATAAACGGGTGAACCAGCCGTCTTGGTCGTAGCCTTATCTACGCTGCCTGTGAACATAACCAGAGTACCGATGGAATCTGAGTCAAAAATCAAAGAGTACCCAAGGACTTTGGGGAATCGAAAACGCCTATGCAGTTGGTCTGTCGGGGAATACGTCATGGGGCGGTTCTAGATAAGAAGCGAAAAGCCAGTAATGGAAATAACTAGGAATGCCTAATCGTGAGGTTAGGAAGCCCCCGATAAATCGGGGGAGAATGTCACGTTTTACCCATAAATCTATTGACGAGCCAGCAGTAAGGCGATCGCTATGTACGCTGGTATTAAAATGGTATCTCGCAAAAAGAAGATACGGAATGGTAATTTAAGATTCAGTAATGCGATCGCGTCTTTGACTCAACCATGCCAGTCCTGCGGCGATCGCTTCTGCGAGAATACTAATAACGCGGAATAAGGCGATCGCGCCTAGTATAGTTCCTTTGGGAAAATGTTGTTGAGATAGAAGTGCGATCGCAATGGCTTCAAATATGCCGATTCCTCCAGGCGCGCCAGGGACGATCAATCCCATCAACCAAGCAAAACTAAAAACGCTAAATAAGATAGGAATTTGACTTAAATCGAGGGGAATTAAAGCCATCCAGGTCAAGATGAATCCGGTTCCTCGCAACAGTAAAAAGCCGATTTCTCCTAATAAATATCTTGCCGGATATTGTTCTATTTCAACGGCTGACGATTTTTCTTTATTTTTTAATCGACTAATAAATCGTAAAGAAGGATTGAGAATTTTAGGATGAATTATCATTAAAACAATTGGAAAGATTATTAGATTAACCTTCCACAACCAGGGATAAAATCCCATTTTAATTAAGCCGAGACTACTTGCGAATACGGTAATTAAAAAAGCAGCGGCTGCCATTAATAAAGGTTCTAAAATAACGCTCAAACTCGCTACGCTTAAAGAACCTCCTGCTTTATAAATTGCTGAGATACGACCATAGAAATGACCGACATTACCTGGTAAATATTTAGCAATATTTGTAATTAAATATAATTGCAGCGACCATCTTGTTGTTACGGGTTGCTTTAAAGATCTCAGCAATCGCGCCCAAACTAATCCCGACCAAAGATGAGCTAAAAAAGTTATGATGAGAGCTAGTATAAGGATTAACCACCCTTGAGTTGTCTTGACAATTGAGACATTTTGCCAGTTGTTGCTAAAAGTTTTGACAAGAAAAAATAACGTAGCTCCTAAAATAAACCATTTGAAGTAAATTTTGATAGATAGCGATATTTTTGCCACTCGAATAAGAAGTTATATAGTTCATCTATTTAAGATATAGCGTTTCTCATAGTTATGAGGGACATCCAACTTCTAGAAGGGCTGAGTGGCAAGGAAACCTTGCCACCTTGTATGCTTCGTCCCTCAGCATAGCTGCCTTAAAATTGTAACCTTATGTACCGATTCTAAAAGAGAACTACTATATTTAGCGAATTTAAAGCGGACGCGGTTTTGCAATCCCATACCCTTGCGCGTAATCTACACCAAGCACTTTCAGTTTATTTAAAATTGCATCATTTTCCACAAATTCGGCGATCGTTTGCAATCCCATGACGTGACCGATATTATTAATCGCTTCTGTTAATGCTAGATCGGTAGAATCTTCGACGATATCTTTAATAAAACCGCCATCAATTTTGAGATAATCAATGGGTAAATTCCTTAGATAAGCAAAAGAAGACATTCCACTTCCGAAATCATCCAAAGCAAAGCGACAACCCATATTTTTTAATTCTTGAATCAGCTTTTTTGCTTTGGCGAGATTGCTAATAGCAACGGTTTCGGTAATCTCAAAACAAATGACTTGAGGTGGAATTTGATGGATGGCGAATTGTTCGCGTACAAAATCGATAAATCGATCGTCAGCGATACTCGCACCGGAAAGGTTAATAGAATACAAACAACGATCGCCCGTTTCTAGACTGCGATTCCAGCATTCTTGGTAATGCTGTCCTTGAGTGGAAAATAGCTTGCGAATGACCCAGCGATCGATATGCTGCATGAGATGATAGCGTTCGGCGGCCGGAATAAATGCCATCGGCGAGATCGACGCGCCTGTCTCGTCATAAAGGCGCAACAGGACTTCGTAATGGTCGCACTCTAACTCGCTTTGAGTCACCGGAACAATCGGTTGATAGTACAGGCAAAAACGATCTTCTTCTAGCGCTTGATTTAGCTTGGACACCCATTGAATTTGACCTTGCTGCTGTGCTGCTTCGCCGCGATCGCTTTGATAGAGGTGTACGCGGTTGCGTCCGGTATTTTTGGCAACATAACAAGCTGCATCCGCCGCATTCACTGCACTGGCGAGATCGAAAGTCGCTGCATCGAGCGTTACTAAACCGATACTAACGCCAATGGTAAAGGTTTTATCTTCCCAAGCAAAGCGAAATTCTTGTATGCTTTGACGCAAGGCATTAGCGATCGCAAGTGCTTGTTGGGGAGGACAGTTGACTAGTAAAAGACCGAATTCGTCTCCGCCGAGGCGAGCGAGAACATCGCTAGTACGCACTTGCGATCGCAACAAAGCGGTTACTTGTCGCAAGAGTTCGTCACCCGCGCCATGACCGCAACTGTCATTGACAATTTTAAAGCGATCGAGGTCGAGATAGCACAGCGAATGTTGTTGCTCTTTGGTTTTAGCATCGTTTAATGCAACTTCCAGACGGCGCTCGAATTCTCTGCGGTTGACCAATCCAGTGAGCGCGTCGTGTTTTGCTTGCCAAGCGAGATGTTTTTGACTCTTGCGCAATGCTACTTCATAATTCTTGCGATCGATGAATTGACCGATTCCCGTTCCTATGGTGTTGAGCATCGCTACTAAATCGCGATCGCATTCTTGTATTTTGCGATTAAAAAGGGTCATTACGCCTAAAATCTTCCCTTCGCAGAAGATGGGAATGCCAATTGCCGATCGCAATCCCACTCGCTCTGCAATTATAGTCCGTAGGAAGTTAGTTTCTTGGGCTAAATTGCTTATCCAGATCGGTTTGCGGACTTCCCACACCCAACCCGGCAATCCAACTCCTTGAGAGAAAAATAGTTGCTCGGCAATTTCGCTAAACTCAAATAATTCGGGCGAGGGCAAATGCCAACTATTAACTAAGCGCAATACTCCCGTTTGCTGCTCTATGCTCCAGAATTCTCCTACTTCCCATTGCAAACCGAGACAAATGGCTTCTAAGAATTGAGGAATTGCGATCGCAATTTTGTTAGACTCGGCAATGATACGAGCAATGGCGCGATCGGTTTCCAATCGCTGTCTGTAGCGCTTGCGCTCGGTGATGTCGCGAAATACCACTACAGCGCCTTTAATATTGCCGTAATCGCCAATTATTGGCGCAGCGCTATCGTCTATAGGGATTTCTAACCCATCTTTGGCAATGAGGATTGTTTGTTCGGGAATAGAGGCGATATCGCCCGATTCTAAAGCTTTGGTGACGGGACAAGCGATTTTTTGGCGCGTGGTTTCGTGAGCGAGTTGAAATACTTCGGTTGTAGGTTTTCCAAATGCCTCGGACTGTTTCCATCCCGTCAGGGTTTCGGCGACGGGATTGAGCAAAGTAATGCGATTATTCTCATCTGTCGCAATAACTGCATCGCCCAAGCTAGAGAGGATTGTATTGAGCCATTGTTCTCTATCTTTTAAAGTTTGTTCTAACTGATGTCGGTGCAAAGCAATTTCGACGGCAGTTTGTAATTCTTTTTCTTTAAAAGGTTTAGTAATATAAGCAAATGGATCGGTTGCTTTAGCGCGTTGCAGAGTACCGATATCGGAATTAGCAGTTAGATAGATAATTGGGATTTGATAGCTATTCCAGATAGTTTCGGCAGCTTGTATGCCATCCATTAATCCTTTGAGGCGAACGTCCATTAAGACTAAATGGGGTCGCAACTGGGCTGCTTTGGCAATGGCTTCTTCTCCCGAATCGGCGATCGCAACAACAATATAGCCAAATTCTTCTAAAATATCTTTGATATCTTCGGCAACTAAAATTTCGTCTTCAACGACTAAGATTTTAATGGGTGTATCTAATTGGTTAGGGAGCATGAATCTTCTTTTCCTTTAAATGTAATAATAAATTCCGTACCTTGTTGAGAATTAAATTGTAGATTTCCTCCTAGTTGTCTGGTTAAACTTTTTACAATTTTTAAACCTAATGTCTTACTATTTTCTAAATCGAAATCTTCGGGAAAACCAATTCCATTATCTTGAATGACTAATTCAAAAATACAATGGTCGTACCTTGAAGCAAATATTTGTATTTGACCGTTTGGACGATCTGGGAAGGCATATTTCAAGCAATTAGAAACTAGTTCGTTGATTATTAATCCACAAGAAAGCGCCGTTTCTAGTTCTAAAAAAATCGGTTCGATATCTAGCTTGATTTCAGGAGTATTTCCATTAAAACTGTAAGAATAGAATAAATTAGAAACAATACTTTGTAGGTAATCAGCTAACTCGATTTTCGCCAAATCTTTAGATTGATAGAGCTTTTCGTGTAGTAAAGCCATCGAACTGACGCGATTTTGGCATTCCTTTAAGACTGAAATTAATTGCGGCTCTTTAGTTTGTCTGCACTGATGCCGAAACAAACTATCAATGACTTGTAAATTGTTTTTGACTCGATGGTGAACTTCTTTAAGCAGAACTTCCTTCTCTTGCAGCGAGGTTTTGAGTTGTTCTTCTGCTTGTTTGCTCTCGCTGATATTTTGAATTTGAGCAATAAAATATAACGGGCAATTGTAAGAGTCGCGCACCAGAGAAACATTTAACAAAATCCAAACGATGCTTCCTTGTTTGTGAAAATATCGCTTTTCCATTTGGTAAGTGCGAATTTCTCCAGTTAACATTTGAGCGAGATAATTGAGATCTGCATCTAAATCGTCGGGATGAGTAATCGACTGGAAATCGAGCGCTAGCAACTCCGACTCGCTGTAACCAACGAGGTCGCACAACGCTAAATTGACTTGTAAAAAACCTCCTTCTGGCGAGACAAGCGCCATCCCGATAGCAGCATCGTTAAAAGCAAGACGAAATCGTTCTTCTGCTAGCTTGCGCTCCGTAATATCAGTAAAAGTGCCAAAATAGCCGGATATCAGACCCGATTGGTCGCGAATAGCAACTTTTCTGCCAAAAGCCCAGCTTAACTCGTCTTCGGGCGTTCTAAGGCGAAATTCTAAGGAAAACTCGCGATCGGCTCTGCCGCTGCCCGGAGGGCAATCGCATTTTACGCTATCGTACCATTCGACAGAGACGCGATCGCGATCGTCGGGGTGCAAAGCAGATAGCCAACCCGTTCCCAGTGCCTCTGTTATTGACAATCCCGTTAGTTCAGTCCATTTAGGATTCACAAACAAACAATTGCCTTGAGAGTCGGTTTGAAAGATGCCTACAGGTGAATGATTTACTAGTACCCGAAAACGTTCTTCTCTGTGTTGTAGTTCTGCTTCGAGTTGTTTGCGTTCGCTAATATTCTTCATGAAGCAGTAATGTCCGATGAAATTATGTCCCTCATCCCAGGCACTAACCAGCGTGACTTGTTTGTAAAATACAGAACCATCTTGACGCAATCCTCTCGCCTCAGCTTCTGCTTTGCCATATGCAAGCATCTGTTGGTAGGCGGCGATCAGATCTGTGATATCTTCGGGATGTACCGTAGACTGCCATTCCCTACCGAGCATCTCTTCTGGCGTATAACCAACCGTACTGGCATAAGCTTTATTCACTGCTGTATAACGTCCCTGCGCGTCCAGACGTGCGATTCCCTCCACCGCGTATTCTAGAGCTAATCTCTGTTCGCGCAATTCTTCTTCTATTTGCTTGCGTTCGCTGATATCTCTTCCCTCTGGAATAAGCATTACAACCTTTCCCGCTTCGTCAAAAACGGGTTTTAGGGAAAAATCGACAAAAATAGGCGTTCCATTCGCTAAATAATGTTTCGCTTCAAAACGAACCAATTCGCCTGCTGCTGCCCGAATAATGGCTTGTTTGAGTTGTTCTTGCAGTTGAGGCGAATGCGTCCACCAAGGCGTTTCCCAAAAAGGTTGTCCAATGACATCAGACCGCTTTGCCTCGATCGCGTTTAATGCTGTTAAATTAGCTTCAATGACCATTCCATCCGTGGTGAGTACCCCAATAAGCTGAAATGTTCCATCAAAAATTGCTCGAAACTTCTGTTCGCTTTCTCGTAGAGACTCTTCGATTTGTTTGCGGTCGCTGATATCGCGACAGATACAGATGAGATTGCCATCTTCTAACAATGTTAGAGAAACTTCTTCGGCAAAGGTGCTGCCATCCTTTTTTTTGCCCGTTGCTTCGCCCCGCCAGTGTCGTTTTTGTCCGAGAATGGGGAAAACATCTGTCTCTAATCGTGCGATTTCTTCTGGGGAATAAAATTCTTTCCAGGTTTTCCCGATTAACTCTTCGGCATTATCGTAACCAAAGATTTTGAGGTGAGATTGATTGAGATAAGTATATTGACTATCTCGGTTGAGAATAGCAATGCCATCAATCGCAGCTTCGACGGCGGCTAATTGTCGCTCCATTACCTCCTGAATTTGCTGGCGTTTGACTATTTCCCGATAAATTTGCAGGTATACTAAAATAAGGATGCTAACAACGAGGATAATGCCGCTAGAGAATATCAAAAGCACATTACGTTTACTCGTTTGTATTAAGCGTAACTGCTCGTTGAGAAGAGCGTGTTCTTATTTGTGTATCTCCTGAGTAACGCGACGAATATTATCCATGAGGTTTTTTCCCTCATTGGTTCGTACCAATCGTGTAGCAGCGTCAAATCCTTCGTTGGTGCGTAAATCAATTGTGATTTTGATAAAGTTCAGTTTTTTGTCTATTAGCTTCTTAAGTAGCTCGATTTGTTGTCGTCGCTTTCGATTCTCTGTATTGGCTTGACGGAGATTGGTAAGTTCTGGTTCGATTGTAGTTAGTGCGGAGCGATAGGGTTCGAGATAAGCCTCATCTCCAGTAATAATGTAGCCGCGCTGACCAGTTTCAGCATCCTTGAGTTGAGAGACGATATTTTCGATCTCTTCAAGTTCTCGATGAGTTTGCATTGCTTGGTTAGAGACATCAACAAATCGAGTTAAACTGCGATAAGCACTAAAACTAATAAAAACCAAAATTCCCGATGCTAACCCCAATCCAAGCACAATCGGTTTAAACAATTGTTTTTTTTGGGAGAAAGTCGGTTTCAGCTTGCTAGGGGAACGGGAGTCAAGCAGCCTGACAACAGATCTCAAAATTTGCCATGCCTTTGTTACTCGTACTCTATTATGCTAGTGAGTGCGATCGCGATCGCACACCGTAAAATTACTGAATAATTAGAAAAACATTTATAAGAAAGATTAAGTGTTTGTACCGATTTTGAGAAAAAATAAAATTCTATCATTCATAATTCAGATGATTAATAATTCCTTGATGGTATAAAAAAGCAGATAGATCCATAAAATCAATCCAAAATCCTTTCATCCAAAATCCAAAATCAAATGGCTCAACACATCGATCCTTTTATGCTCCAAGCCATTGCACAAGCGAAACAAGGATTGAGCGAAGGCGGAATTCCTATCGGTTCGGTGCTAGTTAAAGACGGGCACATTGTCGGGAGAGGACACAATAAGCGCGTCCAAGATGGCGACCCCGTGACCCATGCAGAAATCGACTGTCTGCGTAATGCAGGTCGTATCGGCAAATACAGCGAAACAGTTTTGTATTCAACTTTAATGCCTTGTTATCTCTGTGCGGGAGCAGTAGTTCAATTTGGCATTAAAAAAGTCATCGCTGGCGAGTCAGAAACGTTTCCTGGCGCAAGAGAATTTATGGAGTCTCACGGCGTTGAAGTTATCGATCTAAATTTGGATGAATGCAAGCAATTGATGAAGGGTTTTATTACTCAAAATCCTTTGTTATGGAACGAAGATATTGGGGAATTGTAAATCAAAAGTCGTAAGTCGAAAGTCGAAAGTCGAAAGTATTGATGAAACTGATAACTGATAACTGGTCACTGGTAACTGACTTTAGGCGATCGCACTTTGATTTTTAGTAGAAATGTTTTGATGTGCTTGCTCGAATAGATCGTAGACAAACCAAACAATTGCACTCATCACTAAATGTTCGCCACCATCTTCTATCAACGACATTACGGGTTTTAGAAATTCGATTTTGATGACTATCTCAAGCATATCTCCCACAATTCCAAACAATGCCAAAGTCAGCAACATCAAAATTAAATATTGAGTATTTTTCCTTTCTATTTTCTTTCCAAAACGATAAGCAAGAGCGATTATTACAAAAAATAATATACCAAAAAAAGCAGAGAAAATTAATTCTCCAAAATCGTTATGGCGAAAACCATAAGCCGATACAAAACCAAATTGGCTGCTTAGAAATGCCCCTGCTTTTTCGTGAAGGCTTCCAGCATCATCGAGCAGTATATAACAAAAAAGTAAAGACCAAGCTGAGTAGACTAACGACCTATTTTGCCAAGCCAAGACACCAAGCATTAAAATAATCCAATATTCTTTAATGTATTGGAAGACTTCAGCATATCCCAAATCTTTAGAAATGGAAAAAAGTTGATTGCTAAACTTATTGCAAAAACTTAAATAATCCAATTGTTTGCATTCAAAAAAAAGATGCAGACAGAAGAAAACAAAATCTGTGGCTAATAACAAATAAATGATTTTAGCCGAATTATTCCTGAAACTTAATCGCATTTTTTTGCCGAACTAAATTTCTATTAACCTTTTCTTAATCCAAATATAACCTTTAGTTAAAAAAATGTCTCTAAAAAAATGACAAAAAACAAGTATTCTGTATCAAGACGGCAATTGGAGGCTAGATTGTAAAGCGCGATCGCGTCTTAAAGGCTTTTATTTATAAGCTTTTAGCCTTCGAGCGAACTTGTATTAATACAATTGTTCTATGAAGAAACTTTAAAAGTTCGCGATCGTCTATCGGAATTAAGCATTGCAAGGATAGGTTATGACGAAACTAAAAGTAGGACTGTTATTTGGCGGTCGTTCTGGCGAACACGAAGTCTCGATTAATTCTTCTGGCGCGATCGCGAAAGCATTAAGCGAAGGAGATAATATTAATAAATACGAAGTTTTGCCAGTTTACATTCAAAAAGATGGTATATGGCAAACTGGAGACATCGCCCAACAAGTTTTAGAATCGGGAAAGCCTTTAACCTCGGAAACTAACGATAAAAAACAACTTTGGCAATTTCCACCACAAGTCGCCGAAGTAAACGTGTGGTTTCCTATTCTGCATGGCCCCAACGGGGAAGATGGAACAATTCAGGGGTTACTTGCTTTGATGCAAGTGCCTTTCGTCGGTAGCGGCGTTTTGGGATCTGCCGTAGGAATGGATAAGATTGCGATGAAAATGGCATTTACGCAAGTCGGATTGCCTCAAGTCAACTATGTAGCGGTCAATCGTTCCCAAATTTGGTCGAATCCCTGCGTTTTTCCCAAACTATGCGATGAGATAGAAAAGACGTTGGATTATCCTTGCTTTGTCAAACCTGCTAATTTAGGATCGTCGGTAGGCATAGCCAAAGTGCGATCGCGTACCGAATTAGAAAAAGCTTTAGACAATGCCGCCAGTTACGATAGACGCATCATTATCGAGGCAGGTGTTGAAGCTAGAGAAGTTGAATGCGCCGTTTTGGGTAACGATAATCCTCAAGCATCAGTCGCGGGAGAAATCACTTACGACAGCGATTTTTACGATTACGAAACCAAATATACCGACGGACGCTCTCAAATGCACATTCCTGCCCGAATTCCTGATGCGATCGCGTCTCAAATTCAAGAAATGTCCCTCAAAGCGTTTGCTGCGGTAGATGCGGCAGGCATAGCACGAGTAGACTTTTTCTATGTCGAAAAGACAGGAGAAGTTTTTATTAACGAAATCAATACCATGCCTGGTTTTACAGCTTTTAGTATGTATCCTACCATGTGGGCGGCGAGTGGGGTTTCGTTTGCCGAACTGTGCGATCGCTTAATTCAGTTTGCCTTAGAACGCCATCAATAAATCTCGAATTTTAACAAAATTAAGCATAAATATGCCCAAGAAACTTGCTCTCGTCTTTCTGACGTGTCTTTTTGGCGTTACTTGTCAAGCCTCAAGCTGGGCTGGCATCGTATTGGATAGAATCAAACAAACGGGAGTCATGACCGCAGGTGCGAGAACCGATGCCATGCCGTTTGGCTACAAAAACGAAAAAGGAGAATGGATAGGTTATTCTCTCGATATTTTAGAACTAATTCGCAAAGACGTAGAAAAACAATTAGGTAAGCCCATCAAATTGCAATTAGTTGAAGTGAGTCCCCAGAACCGTTTTGCAAAAATTAAAGATGGCAGTATCGATATTGAATGCAGTTCGACAACACTAACTTGGGAAAGAGAAAAAGAAGTCGATTTTTCCGTGAGTTATTTCGCCAGTGGAACTCAAATGCTAGTTAAAAAAGGA
>JALOOL010000212.1 GCA_025454425.1 Hydrococcus sp. Prado102
TCTTCAACATCCCTTAAAGCTAGCTTCAGCGTTTCGGTTAACGATTCGACATTGGTAGAACTCACCCAACCCGCATCTGCTTTTTGTACGTCTTCCCAAATGTAAACGCGATCCGAAATGACGACTGGCGTTCCTAGTGCCATTGCTTCTGTTACAGCTATGCCAAAATTTTCATAGTAAGATGGCAAAACGAACAGATCTGCTTCTTGTAGTAAAGCTTGCTTGAACTCTCCCTCTACAAATCCCGTTATTGTCGTGCAGTTGGATAGTTGCGAAACTGCGATGCGATCGCAAATCTGCTTTTCATAATTGGGATCTTGAGGATTGGTTCCCGCTAGGACAAAATGAAACTTCAATCCTGTTTCCAAAAGCTTTTCTAAAGCAGGAATCAGTAAATCTAAGCCTTTTTTGGGATCGATACGAGACATGAATAAGATTAAAAGGCGATCGCTTTCTATGCCAAATTTTTCTCTTATTTGCCCCGAATTTTCTAGTTTTTCGGGAACGTTTACCCCTAAAGGAATGACTAAATCATTCGTTTTAGTGCCAAATCGTTCGGAAATCTTACACTCTTCTTCGCTGGTAAAATGGATGGCAGAAGAACCTGCTAAATTAGCTCGTTCTAAAAGATATCCGTAAAGTTGTTTGAGTTGTCGTTTCTTTTGTAAGTCTGCTGGATCGAGGGTTCCTAGCGGACGGAGAATGTAGGGGAGTTTTTGCGATCGCGCTACGGTTGCTGCTGCGGTACACACCGGAGAAAAAAGCGCGTGAATGTGAGCTAAATCGTATTCGCTAGCATGAATTGCCAACCAGCGCAACAAATCGAAAGAAAATTTATAACGACGGAAAGGAGAACAAGGAAAATAAAGGATTTTATAGCCATTTTGCGCGATGGATTTGCCAATGGGGACATCGAGAGGCAGTTGTCCTGCGTCTCCATTAGAGTTAGTGCTAATAATCGTTACATCAATCCCTTCAGACGCGAGTGCTGTGGATAGTCCCAGCACCATTTGACTTGGCCCCCCATAGACGAGAGAAACCGAAGGGATAATTTGCAGAATTTCCATAAATAAGAAGTCGCGCGATCGTTATTATAGTAGCGTTGCATGGCTTTAGCTCTAAAATAAGTGGCTAGGCAAAATTCATAACACATTCTGCTAACTCGGCATAATGCTTAAAACACTTGTATAGCGCACATTGCCCACCCTACAGATTCTTAAAATCATTGTAATTAATTTTGTTGACCTGCTTAGCGGTTTTGGGTGTTGGAGTTAAAGGTGTTACGAACAGAGAAATTTAGTTACAGCAATTCTCAGCTAAGTGAAATACTTGTCGCTTGTTAAAATCCAGGAGCATCTGTTATTAGCTTGCTCGATCTCTACAAAGATAAAGAAAAAAGATCGGATAATAGCTAAGATTGTGTACGTCTAGTCTTTACGCAGACAATTTAAACCATGCGTCCTCGACAAACGTTAGTTGAAATTTTTTCTACCTTTGTACAATTTGAAGCGGAGCAGTTTAGTCGATGGATGACCGATGGACATCTACGTCGCAGTATACAAAATTGTCTGGCTCAAGGAACCTCCGTCGAGAGATCGGAAAGTTTTTGGGGACTATATTGGTACAAAGTTTGGCAATCTCAGATCGCCTCAGACAACCAACAAAACCATAAAGCGCGATCGCATTTAACAGCATACTTGCAGGAATCCTGTTATTGGGCGGCTCAAAAAGCGCTTCTCAATTTTCCCAAGACTCAATACACTGTACCCGATGGATTTCAAGTCGCGATCGCCTCAATCGAGAAAGTTTTAAAAGGGTTCAGCATCGATCGCGGTTACAATCTCAAAAGCTATGCTACTGTCATTTTTGGCAACGTCATTCGAGAAACGTTACGCCAGCGTCAGGAAGTCGATATTTGTACGCCTTGGGCATTACTGCGCAAACTCAGTCAAAAACGTTTAGTAGAATCCTTACAAGCAGCAGGATTATCCAAGGATGCGATCGCGAGTTATACTCTTGCCTGGAAATGTTTTAAAACGCTTTACCAGCCGACCGTTGGAGAAGAGCGAGCGAATACACGCCAACTAAAGAAACCAGAGCAAGATACTTGGGAAGCGATCGCCTCTCTCTACAATAAAGAACGTTCCCCCGCCGAAGCACTTTCTAACCCCCAAAACCTCGAACAGTGGTTATTAAACTGCGCCAAAGCCGCTCGTTCCTATCTCTATCCTGCCGTAACTTCGATTAATGCGCCAACAGCGGGACAAGAAAATGGAGAATTGCAAGATTATATACCAGAGAGCGAATCTGAATCGTTGCTAGCAGACGCGATCGCGCAGCAAGACGAACAAGCAAGATTCTCCCAGCAAAGTCAACTGAACGAAGTTTTAACAACGGCTTTGCAAAAGATGGATGCAGAATCTCAACAACTCCTGCAACTTTACTACAATAAAGGTCTGACGCAACAGGAAATGGCTAAACAATTAGAAACCAAGCAGTATACGGTTTCGCGACGACTGACTAAAGCCAGACAATCGCTACTCTTAACATTGGCTAAATGGAGTCAAGAACAACTGCATATTTCTTTAAACTCGGACGTACTCGATAACATTAGTAATCTTCTCGAAGAATGGCTGGTGGCTCGCTATCGCACTTCTTCCCACTCATCTAACGGAGAGTAGCTCCTATGAACCCTAACCCATCTATTTTGACATTTGCAGAACCCAGCCAACTGTGTTTGGAAATTCCAATCGAAAAACGCGAAGTTGCCTCCCGACAAAGCCAGAATTTCTCAACGCCAAACGCTTGCTGGAATGCTTATCTTAATTCCCTTTGCGCGAGTGCGGTTTTGCCTTGGTTGCAAGAAGAATTCGCTCCGCAGGCAAAAGTTTGGCGAGGATTGACGGCTTATACACATTTTTGGGAATTTGTCAATGGCATAGCCGTTACTTTAGATAGCGTTCGCTTTTTGTTAATTCCTAGCGAAAGCATCGATATCGATGAAATGCGAGTGCCGCAAGAATGGATCGATATTCCCAGTTGGTCGGCGGATTACTATTTAGCCGTGCAAGTCGAACCAGACGAAGGATGGGTAAGGGTTTGGGGATATGCAACGCACCAGCAATTGAAAACAAGGGGAACTTATGACGCAAGCGATCGCACTTATTGTCTGGATGCAGAAGACGCGATCGCCGATATTTCCGTCCTCTGGGTAGCCAGACAACTCGGCATAGAAGAAGCTACAAAAGCAGCTATGTCGCCGCTTCCTGCTTTATCCCTAGCGCAAGCAGATAGCTTGCTCGCACGTTTGGGAGAGCGAGCCGTTATCGTTCCTCGGCTTGCCGTTCCGTTTACCCTCTGGGGGGCGTTACTCGAACATGGCGGCTGGCGCAAACAATTATATCAAAAACGCTTGGGCAGACAAGAACAATGGTCGGCGATCGAGTGGTTGCAAAGAGGAGTATCTCAATTTGCAGAACAATTGGGTTGGGAAAGGGTTAATCTACAAACCGCATGGCAGGGAGCAAGAGGAGAAGAGACAACAGCACCTTCATCTGTCTTGTCGCGTCAGTTATCGATCGAAGGTCGAGCTTATGAGTTGCGAGCCATTCCTATCGGTAATTTAGAAGAGAGGATTTGGCGTTTTGAGTTGCGCAATACTGCGGTAGGCGGAATGATTCCGAACGGTTTTAAATTGAGGCTTTTGACAGAAGATTTACAATTTTTTGACAACAATGAAGACGTTGCTACAGGATTAGTAGAAAGGCTTTATGTAGAAGTGGCGATCGCGCCTGGAGAGGGTTTAGTTTGGGAAGTCGAACCCACCCCAGAAGATAGCGATTTAGAAATCTTGCGTTTTTAGGCGAAATTCGGTTTCATTTTTCTGTGACACGAGTATTAAAATACAAGATTTTGACTCTTTATCGTCGAGGACGAAATAGATGAGAATGTTCGGGATGATACAGACGCGATCGCGTTTCTTCTCTAATTTCTCCTAATGCTGGACTGATAATGTAAAGCGTCGTCCTAATCAATTCTTGTTGCTTAGTCGTCTGGGCCATTTTCTCCAAGGGAACCACCCAAATTTGTTCGTCGGGCCAACCAACGCGAAAACAGATTGCCACAGGCGTATCTGGGGGATAATATTGCAATAATCTTGCTTGGGCATCCTCGACGTGACGCGCCGCTAAATACAGGCACAGACTGGCTTTGTGGGCAGCTAAAGAAGAAAGTTCCTCCTCTGGCGGCATCGCTGAGGCGCGACCGCCGATACGAGTTAAAATAATCGTCTGTACGAGATCGGGTACGGTCAATTCTGCTTCTAATTTAGCAGCCGCGGCTTGAAAAGCACTAATCCCCGGAATTAATTCGTAAGGAATATTCGCAGCAGCAAGGGCTTGAATTTGTTCGCGAACGGCACTGTAGAGCGTGAGATCTCCCGAATGAATTCGAGCTACAGAAAGATTAGCTTTTACTCGCGCGATCGTCAAGGGAATAATCTCTTCTAAGGTTTTGTTTCCAGTGCGAATGAGTTCGGCATCGGGACGCACATCTTGCAATATCTGTTTGGGGACGAGAGAATCGGCAAAAATAATGACATCAGCACTGGCAATAATTTTATGTGCCTTGATGGTCAGTAACTCTGGGTCGCCAGGCCCCGCACCGATAAAATAGACGGCAGGTTTAAGAGAGTTTGAAGGGGAAATACTCATCTAATATAAAATTTAAAGATTTTCAGCAATTGCTTTTATGAACTTTTTAGTTTAACTGGTTAAGGTTAACCCAATTTTTAACATTTTGATGGTAGCGTCAGCGATCGCAATCTACCTTAAAATTGCTAAAAATTAGCTAGAAACCTTACAAGTTCTTACTTTACCTTTTCTTTGAATATTCTGAAAATTTTTACCAAGTTTTTTACTTTTCGTTGTTAGTCTTTATGTAAGCTTTAAAACATTAGGGAAAACCCTTATGCCAATCAAAATTGGAGCTTTATTAATTGCTATTGGTTGGGTGTCTTTTTTAGGTGCCTGCTCTCAAATTGAGGAAAAAAATACTTCTAAGGGAGAGTTTCAGCCGATCGACCAATTTCTTGAAGCTAATAGCGAAAAACAAACTACTGATGACCAAGAAGTATTTCTCTTGGAACAACAAACGCCAGAAGGCGAGCTTGTTGAATCTAATAGTACGGACATCAGTGGATTGGATGAAGTTCCAGAAGAATCACTTCAAAAAAACAGATAGCTTTCGCAGCAGTTCTAAGGCATAAAGCTACTGAATGCAAGCTACTTTCCAGATAAGCATACATCACAAATTGTGAGGAAGCATTTTTATGAAATCTCGTTCTCGTATCACTTCTTTCAATCTCTTGGCTAGTTTTTTGGGTGCTACCAGTATTAGCCTCATGCTTGGTTTGCCCAGTGTAGCTCAAATGCCATCGGATTCGGGTACTACAACGCCAGGAGAAACGACCGAAACTCCAGCGCCTGTAACTACTCCTAGCGAAACTCCTACAATGGAGACTCCAGCTACTGAAACTCCAACTATGGAGACTCCAGCCGCAGGAACCGAAACAGAAACAGAAACCCCAGCAGCAGGAACTGAGACAGAAACTCCAGCAGCAGGAACTGAAACAGAAACCCCAGCAGCAGGAACTGAAACAGAGACTCCAGCAGCAGGAACTGAGACAGAGACTCCAGCCGCAGGAACTGAGACAGAAACCCCAGCCGCAGGAACTGAGACAGAAACCCCAGCCGCTTCGGAACCCGAATCCGAAGACGTTCCTAAAATTATGAAAACGACTCCTGTAGAGACTCCAGCAACAGAAGAGTCTATGCCTAGCGGTTCGATGGAAGTACCAAGTACTGAAACGCCAGCGCCAGGAACAACTGAGATGACAGAACCGGCGGAAGAACCCGCAGATTCAAGCAAGTAGATTTTTATGGGTGATTTGTCAGTGGAGTAGCTAGTTCTAAAAAGAGCTAACTGTTCATAGCCTCTGAACAAATAGGTTCGCGTAAGTTTTACGCGAACTTTTTTTTGAGTAAAAAACAATAGGTATCAACCTACAAGCTAAGATGTTGATGAAGCATCTGTTATCTGGGATAGTAATGCCTAGATCGATAATACATAATCGATGGATAAATGCGATCGTCACGATCGCATTTATACTCTTACTCAGTGCTTGTAGCAGTATCAAACCTCCCATTGAGTTTGCACCCGATGGAGAAATTGTTCAAAAAGCGATCGCGCTACAATTGTCTCAAACCCAACAGCGCATAGGACAACAACTTAATGCTTCTCGTCCAGAATTTAAGATTACTCAAATATCTGTGAAGAAGATAGAACCTATTGCTGTTGGCAATTTAGCTGCCTATCACCTCACGGGCACTTATAATTTAACCCTTATACTTCCCCGCCAACAAGTCAAGCAAAAAAACAACCACTTCGATCTTTATTTGCAACGACAAATCGAAGGAAAAACCTGGCGACTTCTCAAACGAAACGCAAATTCTTCTCAACACAATCAATGGTCTAGCTACATAATTCTATAATTCAAGAAATATTTTTTCTAATGTTGTAAATTAGAGAAAGATCGATCTACTTTAACAAGCTAAAAAGATAGGGATTATACCTTAAATCAGGGATCGATTGGAAATTCTTAAAATTTATTTAATTTTTAGTATAAAATTGCACGAACAAGTATTTTATTAAAAAGCTTGTAAAGCTTGCCAGTTAATAATTTTGCACTTATACTTCTACTATTTAGAATGAAATTAAATTTTTTTAAAGCAAATATTCAGTCTATTATTAAACCGAAATTCAAATAGTTTTCTAAGAAAAAAATTGAGCTATTTTAATTAAAATTTACCAATTTAGCTCGGTTGCAAAGATGAACTAAAACCGAATTATTTGATTACTAATTTACCCAATTAATTACTTATGACTTTTACGGCTAATAATTCAGTAGACTCATTGGGATCGCGCGATCGCGAACACGAACCCATCAATACAGCAACGGGGATCTATGTAACCGTTCACGGACACTTCTATCAACCGCCTCGCGAAAATCCTTATTTAGAAACTATTGAAAGACAGCCGAGTGCCTATCCATTCCACGATTGGAACGAACGAATTCACTATGAATGCTATCGTCCTAATGCCTTTGCAAGAATTATAAGCGATCGTGGCGAAGTCGTGGGGATCGTTAATAATTTTGAGTATTTAAGCTTCAATATCGGGGCGACTTTGATGTCGTGGTTAGAAAATTATGACATCGAAGTTTATCAAAAAATCGTCGAAGGCGATCGCAAAAGTCGAGAACGCCTCAACGGACACGGAAACGCGATCGCGCAAGTTTATAACCATATCATCCTACCCCTGGCAAACCAACGCGACAAATATACTCAAATTCGTTGGGGGAAAGAAGACTTCCGCAAACGCTTCGGACGCGATCCCGAAGGAATGTGGCTAGCTGAAACCGCCGTCGATTACGCCACCCTAGAAGTGTTAATCGATGAAGAGATTAGTTTTATAATACTCGCTCCCACACAAGCGGAACGCTGTCGTCCGTTTCCCAACGAAGACGACGATCTCGAATCCGAACTCGAATGGCAAGAAGTTGGCGGAGGACAAATCGATCCGACCCGTCCCTACCGCTGCTTTATCCCTGACGGACGCTATATCGATATATTCTTCTACGACGGCCCGATTTCTGGCGACATGGGATTCGATGACGTTTTGCAAAGTTCCGATTTTTTAGCAGGACGAATCGGACAGGCAGTTAAAGGCGATCGCCGCCAATCGCAACTCATAAGTGTCGCAACCGACGGAGAAACCTTCGGACATCATAAAAAAGGCACGGAAAAATGTATTGCGTATGCCTGTGCGACCGAGTTTGCCAAACGAGGCTGGACAGTGACTAACTTTGCGCATTACCTCAGCATAAATCCTCCTACTTGGGAAGTCGTCCTCAAACCCGTAACTGCTTGGAGTTGCTTTCACGGAGTCGATCGCTGGCAAGATGACTGCGGTTGCGGCGGCGGTGGCGCATGGCATCAGAAATGGCGGCGACCGTTGCGAGATAGCTTAAATTGGTTGCGCGACGAGTTGGTTAAAGTTTACGAAGACACGGGACGCAAATTTTTTAGCGATCCCTGGCAAGCAAGAGATGAGTATATTCAGGTTATTTTGGATCGTTCGCGCGATCGCACGGAAGAATTTCTGATTCGCCATCAAAATCATCCCTTATCAGCTTCTGAAAAAATAGATGCGTTGCGCTTGCTAGAAATGCAGCGTCATACCTTGTTGATGTTTACCAGTTGCGGCTGGTTCTTTGAAGAATTATCTCGTCCCGAAGGCGTACAAATCCTCCGCTATGCCGATCGCGCTATAGAATTGGCAGGAGAAGTTGCAGGAGTCCATTTAGAAGAGGAATTTGTCTTTCGTTTATCCTTTGCTCCCAGCAATGTCGATACGTTTAGAGATGGCGCAACAGTCTATCGTCAGTTAGTCGTCTCGGCAAGAATTAGCCTCAAACAAGTAGCGGCGCACTATGCTATTAGTTCTCTATTTAGCAATTATCAAGAACAACAGCGAATATATTGCTATGATGCCCAACAACTCGATTATCAGAAACAATATCTGGGATCGCTGACGCTAGCAGTAGGACAAGTACGCCTCATCTCAGAAATTACCTTAGAAGAAAGCCATCTTGTCTTTGCCGTTTTGCATTTGGGAGGATGGGATTTCCATTGCTGCATTCAAGCGTTTGCCGGACGGTTGGCATACACCCAATTTAAAGATCGCTTATTCGCGCTCTTAGAACAAGGTAGTACTGCCCAGCTAATTTTAGCAATGAGCGAATTGTCTGACGATCGCTCATTTAGCTTGCAACATCTATTTGTCGAAGAACGACATCGGATTATGCAGCAGTTGACAGCAGATACCAAAAAGAATTTAGATCGGCTTTACACGCAAGTTTATCGAGATAATTACAGTATCTTGGTGGCTTTCCAACGCGATGAATTGCCAGTTCCCGTCGAATTGCAAATAGCAGCAGAAATAGCCCTTTCTAACCGTTGTTCGACCACGATCGCGACGCTAGAACAATCTACTGGCGATCCCCAAGCATTGCTTAATTGTGTCGCAGAATTAGGCGCGATCGCTACCGAAGCCAATCGTCTGCGCTGTCAGTTGCAAATTCCTGAATCCAGAAAAACGCTCGAACATTTGATTTTGCGTCAACTGTGGCAACTGTTGCATGAAAACGATCCTATGGTGTTAGAAGGCGATATCGAAAGATTAATACAGCTTATTAAAGTTTCCAAACAACTGCGCGTCGGGATATCGCTCGATCGCGTCCAGGAACTCTACTATCATTGCTTGTACGAAACCATCGTTCCCAGTTGCTTTTCAGACAAACGACAAGGACAAATCGCCTGTCGTTGGACTCCTTCACAACTATGTCCTTTGTTAGGATTGGGTCAAGAGTTAGAAATCGATGTAAGTCCTTGGTTACAATGACGATTCGCTATCGCTCAAAATTTACTCGTCAACCGATTTTGGATTGACCTCTCCTTATAAAGAAGAGGCTTTTATGAACTACACCCGACCCGTCTACGACTGAGGTCGGGGTTTCTGTCGTCTCATCGCAGACGCTTGCTTAAACCCTCCACAGTATGTAGGGGTCGAAGTAGAGGCTTCTGCTCCACGATTAAGGACGTTGGTTCCCAGCGCCCATTTGAGCATTACTTGTGCAGCCGCAACGTCTCTGTCGCAAGTATAGCCACAGTTAGAACATTGATGCACTCGTTCGCTCAAATCTTTCTTTTTTTTATGACCGCAAGCAGGACAAGTTTGACTGGGAGCAACTTTAACCGTTGGAACTTCTACAAAAACTCCTTGACACTCATCAAGTTTGTACTTAATTAGTGATAGGATATTCCCGATTCCTACGTCCAACAAAGAACGATTTAAACCCGTTTTTTGTGCTTTCTGTTTATTGCCCTTAGAGGCTTTGCGAGTCATTCCTTTTATATTTAGCTTCTCGGTAGCTACCATGCTGTTACGGCTAATTATCTGTGCAGCTACCTGATGTTGCCAGTCTTCTCTTTGTCTGGCTACTTTTTGTTGAAGTTTACTAACTCGTTTTCTAACTTTTCTCCATCTTTTCGATGCTTTAATTTTCTTCTTGAAATTAGGCAAACGTTTCTTTCTTAATTTCTTAGAAGCTTTTTTAACTTTCTTGCTTGTCGATGCTAAAAATCTTGGATTGTCAATAACTGTTCCATCGCTACAAGCAACAGCATGATAAGTTCCAAAATCTAACCCAACAGCATCAATACCCGTTTCTCTAATTGGTTGACAATCAACTGTGATAGAAACATACCATTTGCCTTGTTTCCAGATAATCGTACAAGTTGTTGGTATCCCCCAGGTTCTAGATGAACCTCTCATTTGAATATTAGAGGGGCTGTGTGGCGAGGAAACCTCGCCACCTTGTATGCCCCGTCCCAAATTAGATAAAACTAGATAACCATTTTCTCCATTTGTTGAAGCTTTCCAACCAGACTTACAAGGATAAGTCCATCCTCGATAATCGCGTGATGACTTAAACTTTGGTCTTCCTCCTAATTTTTTAAAGAATCTATGGTAAGCAAAATCGACTCTTTTTACAGTTGCTTGAAGCGCATGGCTTCCTAATTCTTTATATTCTCCCCAGCACTCTTTGAAAGCT
>JALOOL010000213.1 GCA_025454425.1 Hydrococcus sp. Prado102
TATCGGTCTTGCTCACAAATCTAGACCGATCTTTTTTTACCATAAATCGTTAAAATTCCCTAGAGGACTGGCTTTTCACACGATCGTCACCCTGTCAGGTAAATGTCCTTTCTTGTTCCGTACTTTCGACTTTCGACTTTCGACTTTCGACTTTCGACTTTCCCTTCCCCCTTCCCCTTTCACCAATCGCCAATCCCCAATATTTGTCTTACTTAAGATAGACGGGCAACAAAAATAAAAAGGTTACTTTGAAAGGCAAGGCATCGCCTACTCGTCAAAACAATGTGACTAACCATGAATGAAACGATCGCACAGCGACAAATTACTGTTGCCGGACAACCTATTGAATATTTAACGGCAGGGGAGGGATCGCCCTTACTTCTGTTGCACGGCGTTGGAGATAGTGCCCAAACCTGGCAATTAATCATCCCGACATTAGCCCGCACGCACCGCGTCTACGCGCCGAGTTTACCTGGTTTCGGGATGAGTGCTAAAGACACCTCCGATTACTCTCCAGAGTTTTTTACTTCATTTGTTACTGATTTCCTCGATGCCCTCGAATTGAAACAGGTTGCGATCGCGGGAAATTCCTTGGGCGGACTCATCGCCTTGCGTCTGGCACTTGAATCTCCTAGTCGCGTCAGTTCCCTAGTACTCATCGATAGTGCGGGGTTAGGTCGCAACATCACTTTAGCATTGCGCCTTTTAACTTTGCCAGGAATGGAAAAACTCGTGAGTACGTTATATCAAACGAAAATAGGTGCAAAGGTTTGGGCGTATGCCGTTAGCAGCTTGCTTTTTGCCAATCCAACTCAGGTGTTTCCCGATTGGCGCGATCGCTTGCAGCAGATGGCACGAGATCCAGGTTATTTAAAAGCAACGGTGGGAGCAGTTAGAGGCGGAAGTACGATAGTCGGACAGCGCGATCGCGAGATTCTACTCGATCGCCTGCCGAATCTGACTATGCCAACGCTCATTCTCTGGGGCACTCGCGATCGGATCGTACCAGTACATCAAGCGCATCTTGCGAACGCACGTCTTAAACAAGGACAACTCGTTGTACTCGATTGCGGACACGTCCCTCAACTCGAAAAACCAGAAAGCGTCGCAGAAATTCTCGTTCAGTTTCTTAATGATGCTGCTGTCTTGTCGCGCTAGCAAAAAAAGAAAACAGTCTTTATTACTAAGAGCCAGTTTACCTTATTTTTATTGATATTTATTCTCAACTATATTGACAAAGATTTCTAATAAATATATAGTAAACATCAGTGTTCTCCTCTCAAGGATCGGCAGGTGAGGCCGCTAAGACGGTTTTAGGCGCGGCTCTCCTGTTTTTTTTTATTGGTAAATTGTAACTGGTCACTGGTCACTGATAACTGTTCCCCAATCCCCATTCACCAATTAACGCTAAACTAGAAAACTGGGGTAAATTTTTTTAATTATTTAAACCAACTATATGAGCGCTCAATCTACTGCGTCAAAGCCCATAGCACGATCGCAATGTTCGGAATATGATGTTATTGTTATTGGCTCTGGAATCGGCGGACTAGTTACTGCCACTCAACTCGCCTCGAAAGGCGCAAAAGTTTTAGTTTTAGAGCGCTATCTCATTCCTGGCGGGAGCGCTGGCTATTTTGAGCGAGAAGGCTATCGCTTCGACGTGGGAGCCTCGATGATATTTGGCTTTGGCACTCAGGGAACGACAAACCTCCTCACTCGCGCCCTCAAAGCCGTCAATATGAGTTTAGATACCATTCCCGACCCCGTTCAGATACACTATCATTTGCCCGATAATTTAACCTTAAAAGTTCATCGCGATTATGAAAAATTTTTGCAAGAACTAAGCGCACATTTCCCGCACGAACAAGAGGGGATTCGTCGTTTTTATGACGAGTGCTGGAAAGTGTTTAACTGCCTCAATGCGATGGAGTTGCTTTCTCTCGAAGAACCTCGCTATCTAATGCGAGTCTTTTTCGGGCATCCTTTCGCTTGTTTGGGATTGACGAAGTATTTACCTCAAAACGCCGGAGATATCGCTCGTCGCTACATCCAAGACCCAAAATTGCTGAAATTTATCGATATGGAATGTTACTGCTGGTCGGTCGTTCCCGCCGATAAAACTCCAGCGATCAATGCAGGAATGGTTTTTAGCGATCGCCATTACGGAGGAATAAATTATCCTAAAGGCGGCGTGGGTCAAATTGCGACAAAATTAGTCGAAGGATTGATAAAATCGGGCAGCGAAATCCAATACGGTGCGAGAGTTACGAAAATTTTACTCGAAGGCGGTAGGGCAGTTGGCGTTAAACTAGCTACAGGGCAAGAATATCGAGCCAAGCGAATTGTTTCTAACGCGACTCGTTGGGATACTTTTGAGAAATTGTTACCCGCTGAGGCAATGCCTGCTTCAGAAAAGCGATGGCAAAAACGATATCAAAAATCTCCCAGTTTTTTGAGTTTGCATTTGGGAGTAAAAGCCGAGGTTTTGCCACCTGGAACGGAATGTCATCATATCTTGTTAGAAGACTGGCAAAAAATGGAAGACGAACAAGGAACGGTGTTTGTCTCGATTCCTACTTTACTCGACCCCGATTTAGCACCGCCGAATCACCACATCATCCATAGTTTTACGCCAAGCTGGATGGAAGAATGGCAAGGACTTTCGCCTCAAGACTACCAAGACAAAAAAGAAGCAGTCGCACAACGATTAATCAAAAGATTAGAGACAATTTTTCCGGGGTTGAGCGAGGGTTTAGATTATCAAGAAGTTGGGACTCCGCGCACCCATCGACGTTTCTTGGGACGCGACGACGGAACCTATGGCCCGATTCCCCAACGGAAGTTAGCGGGTTTGTTGGGAATGCCGTTTAATCGAACGGCGATCGCGGGACTGTATTGCGTTGGCGATAGTACCTTTCCAGGACAGGGATTAAACGCAGTTGCCTTTTCTGGCTTTGCTTGCGGTCATCGCATCGCAGTAGACTTGGGACTCTAGTTAGTTTCTAGTAAGCTATTTTTAGACTAGACTGCTAAATTCAGTAAATTCACGCTTGGTAAAAATCAAAGTTCGACGCATGATTAAATTATTCAAAAATTAATCTGGTGAATTTAAAAACAAAATGTTCTCTAAGAGCAGTCTGGCTATATTGCCTTGGTTCAGCAGAAATAGTTTACAACAATAATGTCCCACTCTGTCGAGTCTAATCAGCTAGCATACGAGCTTATCAGCCTGATGCGCACGGGTTCTACTACTCGATCCATGCTATCGAGAATGGCTCGAATTATAGGGCAAAACTTCCAAGCAGATTTTTGTTTGCTTGTCGCGAGTACTGGTATTAGACCCAAAATACAAAAGGGTTTCTGGGATCGAAAAGAATCTACAGAACTCCCTTTTGAGATAAATAGACAATTTTTTCTATCTTCTGCGATCGCAGATATTTTAACCAAAACCGAGCCGTTGGCGATTGTCGATAGCGACGCGAGTTGGTTAGAAGCACTTTCAGCGCGGTCGCTACTCGGAATAACAACTTATTTTCAAAATAATGCTAATGGGATAATTATGGTCGGATATCTACAACCTCATCAATCGACAACACAAGAATGTGAATGGTTACAAGTCGCTTCTGAAGTTGGCGCGATCGCGTTTTATATGGCTCAATTAGAAACAGTAACCAAAGTCAATTTCGATCGCGAGTCTGCGTTTAACTTAGTCAAAGGAAATTCTTTTGAAAGCAGTCAGTTGTTTAAAAAATGGTACGACCTGACGCACCAGCAACTAGAACAGCAGCGACAACTCAACCAGATTAAAGACGAGATTATCACTGCCATTAGCGATCGCGCTAGGAATCCTTTGTCGAGTATGAAAATGGCAATGGAAATGCTCAGTACAGAACGCAGCAGACCCCTACCGCCAGAGTCTCAAGCCAGATACTGGGATATTCTCAAACAAGAGTGGCAGCGCTTGAACGACTTAATTAATAATATCGTTACCTTGAAGCGTTTAGAAACCCACGAAGTCAGCTATAATCCCGAACAGATTGCTTTAAAACCGCTTCTTGATGAATTAACACAGTCTTTTGAGCAACAGTGGCAATCGGACAAGCGCAAGCAATTGGCGATCGCCATTCAAACAGAATCAGACTCGCCGCTAACGCTACGAAGCGATATTCAACACCTTACAAGCATACTAAGCGAACTGCTAACCAATGCAGGTAACTTTTCCAAACCTGGAACGACTGTTTCTATAGACGTGACGCAACAGAAGGAGCAAGTTGCGATCGCCGTAACTAATCTCGGTTTAGCTATATCCCCTCAAGAACAAACCTATATTTTTGAATCGTTTCGTCGAGGAGAAGGCGCGATCGAACAATCGGTTCCTGGCGTTGGATTGGGATTATCTTTAGTCAAAAAATTAGTCGAACTACTCAACGGTAAAATCGAGGTCGCTAGTACCCCAACCGAAGATCCCAAAATTTATAAAAATTCTTTTACGCTAATCCTACCCATCTAAATTATGAATGATGAATTATAAATTATGAATTAATATTAAGGGCATGAAATCTAGATCGATTAGTTTTTGAATTTTGAACTTTGAACTTTGAACTATTTAAATCATGCTCGTCAGTAGTCAAACCTCTAAACCTCTACTTTGGCAACGCTCCCAATATTCTCCACTAGCACGTCAACTTGAAGTTTCTATAATTGTAACGCAATTTATTTTTTACTTAAGTTGGGATAAATTAACTGCCAATAATTCTACTCGACGAAGACACCGCCGCGCTCGGTGGTTGGTCAAAAAATTACTCGATTTAGGCCCAACTTTTATTAAAATTGGACAATCTTTATCTACCCGCGCCGATCTAATTCCTATAGAATACGTCCAGGAATTACAGGAATTACAAGATCGAGTTCCGCCATTTGGAATTGCAGAAGCGATCGCGGTTATCGAATCGGAATTAGGCAAACCTATCAATATTTTATTTGAAGAATTTGAATCCGTTCCTCTCGCATCTGCTAGTTTGGGACAAGTTCATAAAGCCAAACTTCATAGCGGAGAAGAAGTTGTTATTAAAGTTCAACGTCCTGGATTAGAAGGATTATTTAATCTAGATTTTGAAGTTCTTCACCAAGTTGTTAGAACGGGAAAACGTTATTTACCCGATTTAAAAAAATACGATCTAGAGGCAATTTATCAAGAATTTTTCGAGCTACTTTTTCAAGAGATTGATTATGTTCATGAAGGTAAGAATGCCGAACGGTTTCGAGAAAATTTTAAAAGTTATTCGCGTATTAAAGTTCCTACTATTTATTGGCAATATACTACTAAAAAAATCCTTACCTTAGAATATTTACCTGGAATTAAAGTAGACGATCGCCCAAGTTTAGAAGCACAAGGAATCAATCTCGACAATATAATTCAATTAGGTATCTGTTCGTATCTAAAACAGTTATTAATCGATGGCTTTTTTCAGTCAGATCCCCATCCAGGAAATATGGCGGTAAGTCTTAGCGGCGATTTAATTTTTTATGATTTTGGCACGATGGCGGAGGTTAAATCGGCTTCTAGAAATCAAATGGTCGAAACATTTTTTGCCGTCCTCCAAAAAGACACTGAAAAAGTAGTTGAAACAATGATTTGTATGGGTTTAATCGAACCCATGCCGGATATGACTCCAGTCAAGCGAATTGTTGCTTTTTTATTAGAAGAATTTCGAGATAAACCTGTTGATATTAAGGCATTTGAGAAAGTTGGCGAAGAAGTTTATTTAATGTTTAAACAACAGCCGTTCCGTCTTCCCGCTCAAATGACATTTATTATTAAATCAATTACCACGCTCGATGGGATCGCTCGCGCTCTCGACCCTCAATATAATTTATTAGCAGCTAGTCAACCATTTGTTAAAAGTCTTGCTATTGCTAGTGGTAGAGAAAATTTAGTAGGAACCTTAGCAAAAGGAGCTAAAAATTATATCAAAAATAAATGGCGACAACCCAGCGCGACTGAAAGATATATTCGACGATTAGAAGAAAAAATCGAACGAGGAGAATTGCAATTTCGGGTTCGTTCTTTAGAAAGCGAACGAACGCTAAAACGAATTTATAAAGCTATCAAATGTTTGCTTTATGGCTGTTTAATGGGATTATCTTTATTCTGTGCTATCCTATTACTCTCATCTATTTATAGTAAGTTTGCTATTATTGCTTTTGGTTTATCGGGACTTTGGGGTTTATTTTTATTGAAGTCTTTAATTGTTTTAGCAATCCAAGAAAGAATCGATCGATAATAGAGGTGTAGCTTGGTGTTGAGCGATCGCGAAACCTAACGGAAATATTCCATTATTGCAAATTTATCATAATGTAGTGCGAGCATCTTGCTTGCGCCGCTTGCGCCGCTTGAGTTCGCGAAAGAGACTACAATTTCAGTTTTGGGATGTTCTCAATCCCACAAAGATTATAGCTGTTGGGTTTCGTCCCTCAACTCAACCTACTAAACTTCCGACCTCCGATAACTGGTCACTGGTGAGGCAGTACGGTCTTGGCGGTTTCCGCCCTTGGAGGAACTGCCGAACCCGAAGGGTCACTGATAACTGTTAAAGATGTATGTCGTTAGACTAACCCAAATAATTTTTATTTTCATTCTTCAGGATGACAGTAAAATGTAGCGTTTTTAGCAAAAATAAGGGTTAACGCGATTATCGAGGATTATCAAGATTGATTGGTAAAGATGCGAAACTTCGGGGATTTAAATCGAGCGCTTAAATCCTTGCTACAACGCTCTCCAGGGCGCACGCCATGCGCCCCTACTGGTAACTGGTCACTGGTCACTGATAACTGTTAAAGGCGATCGCGGATAACAGTAAAATGAGAATAGCTTGCATAGACTGGTAATATCTCCAATTTGTACGAGCTAAATAGCGATTGAGGAACGATTGTGCTGCTATCGAAAGGATTTGAAGTCGAAATGTATACTGGAACCCCAGAAGGCGATATCGTGGGGTTATCGGACTGCATCGTCAGAGACTTAGAGGGATTTGTCAGAGAACCAGACAGTCGTAATGTTGAATATACAACGGCTCCTCTGTGTTGTTACGAGCGCCTTCTATGTGCTATTCTGCGACCCCGAAGAGAACTGAGGAAATATCTACGCAAAATCGGAAACTATACATTAATTCCTGGGAGTACATTATCTTTGGGAGGTAGCGATCGCTTTTATCGTTCCGATCCTAACAATCCCTATCACAGCTATATCGAACAAACCTACGGAACCAAAGTCGTCACGGCTAGCATTCATATTAACGCAGGGATTGCCGACCCAGAAAAACTCATGCAAGCCTGTCGCCTCATTCGGGTAGAAGCACCCCTTTATCTAGCGCTGAGTGCATCTTCTCCTTTTCTCGATTCTCAAGTAACAGGCTATCATTCAACCCGCTGGCACGTCTTCCCTAAAACTCCTACTCACGTTCCCCTATTTGAAAGTCACGCTCATTTTATTCGCTGGACGGAAGAACAGATAGCAAAAGGAACGATGCAAAATGTCCGCCATCTTTGGTCATCCGTGCGTCCTAATGGCGATCGCCGTCCTTACAATCTCAATCGTCTAGAATTAAGAATCTGCGATCTGATCGTCAATCCGATCTCTTTATTGGCTGTGATGGCATTTTTAGAAGCTCGCCTCACTCAATTATTGCGCGATCCTTCGCTCGATCCCCTACAACTGAGTAAATTGAGTGCAGCAACTCGTGCAGAAGATTTATTAACTATTACCGATGCGAATGAGGAAGCGGTTGCTCATCGCAGTCTCGACGCTCAACTCCAGCACTGGCAAGATGGTAGAAAAATTTTAGCAAGAGATTGGATCGAAGAAATTTATCAAGAAATACTGCCAATTGCTAAACAATCGGGAATTGCTTGTTTTCTCTCACCCGTCAAAAGAATTCTACGAGAAGGCAATCAGGCGCAGCAGTGGCTAAAACAACATGAAGCAGGATTGGATACGCGCTCTATTATGACTGGAGCTATTCAAACACTAGAGCAACAGGAGCAAGAATTAGAGCATAAATTATGTCAGCCTTTGTTAGTGGCATAAACTTGCATACATAATGTTAAACATAACTAGAAACGTGGCGTAGCAATGCTATGTTTCTAGAGAATTGCTTCGAGCGATCGCCTTCTAGGTTACGCTTAATATATCGCTTACGCTCCAAGCAAATCATCTTTAAGTACCGCTATGCTAACGATCTAGGCGGTCGAACTACTAATTACCAGGACTGAGTTACCAATCATTAATAATTGGTAACTAGTAACTGGTAACTGGTCGCTGTTTTAGTCGATGCCAAGTTGATTGCCGCGTTTGTATTGCTGATAAGCGGCAAAAAATAGTCCTGCTAAGGTGACGGGAATTAGACCCATAACAATTCCCAAAAGTAAGGGTTCAATCATAAAAGATTTCCTTGAATCATGCCAGTTGTTACGTCTTCTATCCTATCTGAGATTGCCTCGCAATTCTACCGCACTTTGCTTGTGAGATAATTTAGAGCAGCCAACCAACTCGCGCGATCGCATAGTACGAGAAAAGCCCAATCGCCCTCAAATTTTTAAATTTTGTTAATAAATATAAATAATTGATTTTCTAACTGTTACATGAAATTAATAAAAGTAGCATTAAGTTACCGAAACATTGCAAAATGTTAACAGAACGGCAATCTGTTGAAACAACCAGTGGATAATCATTTAGCTCAACCTAAAGTTTTAGCACAGCGATACATATGGATAGCAGTCGCTTTGGCATTGCTCGTTGTAGCGATTATCTTTGGAATTTATTTTAGTCGAGTTTCCGATCCTTATATACTCAACGTTTTATCGATGAAGGGCGATCGCGATCGAGGGTCGGCAATTTTTCAGATTAACTGCGCTGGATGTCACGGATCGCAAGCCGATGGGAATGTCGGGCCGAGCTTGCGCGATATTTCCAAACATAAATCTAAAATTCGTTTAATAGATCAAGTTATTAGCGGAAAAACGCCTCCTATGCCCAAATTTCAGCCAAGAACTCAAGACATGGCAGATTTACTCAGCTATTTAGAAAAAATCTAGCGTTTCTCGAATAAATGAAATGTAGTTTTCGGGAACACTTAACGCCCAACCAATAACAAAATATATAAAGAGGGAGACTTTAGAGAGTGACCAGTGAAGTCCCCTGGTAACTGGTCGCTGTTAAAGAGGAGACAGAAACTCTGGTCTACAAAAGCTGAAAATTGCTATATTCTCTTATGTTGAAATTAGCTCATCCTTTATACCCATTATTTCTCGGTGCTGCTAAAGGCAATCCAGAGGGAGCGCATCAGCAACTTCTTAAAACGCTAAGTTGGATAGATCGCTCTCGTCATTCATCTTGGGGACGTTGGATGCTATCGCAGTGCGAGCAAGCCTTTTGTTTTAGCGACCCTCGACTTTCACAAACGTTATGGGGAATGACTTTTGCCAATCCTATCGGTTTAGCGGCAGGTTGCGACAAAGAGGGAACAGCAGCGGGAATTTGGAATAGCATGGGATTTGGCAGTGCAGAATTAGGAGCGGTCACGCTGCACGCACAGCCAGGAAACGATCGCCCTCGCTTGTTTCGCTTACCTTTAGATATGGCGGTTCTCAATCGCATGGGAGCCAACAATCAAGGAGCCGCAGCTATGGCAATGACCCTGCAACAAACATGGTTGCGTCAACCGCGCTCGATACCGATTGGGATCAACTTGTGCAAATCGAAAATAACGCCTCTCCATCTATCAGCAGAAGACTATTTAGGAAGTTTTCGCCATTTAAGAAATTGGGCAGATTATTTTGTCGTTAATGTTAGCTCTCCCAATACGCCAGGATTGCGATCGCTCCAAGATGGAGAACAACTCGAACCCATCTTGGCAGCGTTAACGGCTGAAAATCAAGGAATGCAGCCAATATTAATCAAAATTTCTCCCGATCTCGATTGGGATGCGATCGCAACAATTCTCGATTTAGCAACTACTTATAACTTAGCCGGAATCATCGCAACCAACACCACAACGCGACGAGACGGACTTAAAACCGAAATCCTCAACGCTACGGGTAAAAATATTGACGACGAAGCAGGCGGGATTAGCGGCGCTCCCGTGCGCCAAAGATCTACCGAAGTTATTCGCTTTATCTGGCAAAAAACTCAAGGACAACTGCCAATTATTGGAGTGGGGGGCATATTTACCCCTGACGATGCCTGGGAAAAAATTACGGCTGGTGCGAGTTTGCTACAAATCTATACAGGTTGGGTTTACGAAGGGCCGTGGATGGTTCGTAGTATTTTAGAAGGATTACTCGCTAAATTAGACGAACGCGGCTTATATCATCTTTCTGAAGCTGTAGGCGGATTGCGATCGCGGTGAGTGGTGAATGGGATATGGGTATACTGGGTTATTACGATCGTTTGAGGACTTTACGCAAAGTATCCAATAATTCCTCGATAGTGTAAGACTTTGATAGAAAAGCTCGGACTCCCATAGTCGTTGCTTTTTTTCTGTTTATAGTCGAGTCGAGTCCGCTAGCAACAATAATGTCGATCTGGGGATTGATTTGTTTGAGGCGGCGAATGGCGGTGAACCCATCCATTTCTGGCATAATGAGATCCATCAACACCACATCGATATCATTTTGGTACTTGGTATAGAGGGCGATCGCCTCAATCCCATTATTAGC
>JALOOL010000214.1 GCA_025454425.1 Hydrococcus sp. Prado102
GTGTGTATATGGAGCATACAGGCAGCATTGGAATAGTTGTTGCTTGGATGTTGAAGTATGTGGTAGTTGTAGGCAGCTATGGAATTGTTGTTGTTGTTGTCTTGACAGGTCTGAGCGTGTCTCGAAAACTGGTGTTAATGGACTTCTTCTTACTGAAGCAAAATACATCAATTTATCTTTGCACTACCTGGAACAGGTGTGTTCATCCAGAAAAAACGAAATTGCAAATGTACTTCGAGTGTCAGTTGCTTCTATGCTTGATCCCTAGGTTATTTTGGATTATGCTGCATAATGAAATTGTAACAACCTAACTATTTTACTGATGCCAGCTGTTGTTTTGTCGTTCTGTAAGCGTTCAACTGATGCAGTGCACGGCATCTGCAGTTCATACAGCCAGGCATTTAGTTGGAGCTTCTACAAGAGAATTGATTTCCGTTGTAAGCACAGAAAAAAATAAGTGAGAGTGAGAAATTACGTCATGATGACACATCAGAGCTCAAGAACGCCCAAATGACAATTTGACAGCGGTGTGAATAGTTTTAGTAACGCATTTTCTCTAATTTTACTTGCACGCGGTTGTTAGCATGCTTTACTGTATCTAGCGGGTTGACAGAAAGTTGTTTATCGTGATCTGTTATATCTGTTAATTCAACTGAACTTCATGCATAGTTTACACTCCGAGAGTACCCGGAAATCCCGTCAAGATCGAACATCAACTCAAAAATCCATCCGCAAAGCGTAAAATCGGGGATAACAGAAAAATTGCTCAACAGCTCATGACCAATAATTTCTTGATGGTACAAGCCCCCGGATTTATCCGTGGGGTCAATCCAAAATCCAAAATTCAAAATCCAAAATCGGTTGACAACACACCGAGTTGATTCGGCATTCATCTTTTTAGCCGCATACAGATAAACATCGGGATATGGTTTGCCTCGCGCTACTTCGGTTACGCTAAATAATTTATCTTCAAAGTAGGGTAGAAGACCTGTTATGCCTAAAGTTGTTTTCATTTTTTCGCGATCGCCGCTGGATGCAACGCAGTAAGGTAACTTTAACTGCTTGATGACTTCTTCAATACCGCCGACAGGCTTAAGTTGCTGTTGTAGTGCGATTTTTGTCCGATGTCGATAGTGTTTTTCAAATTCCCTAGGTGGAGTTTTGCCAAGCATCTCTTCAATTATTTCCAAGCATCGCAGCATTGAATTCCCAACAAAGCGATCGAACATATCTTCCAAAGTAACTGGAAGTCCCAATTCATTAAGCATTTGGGCAAAAACCGCGTTGGTAATGCGTTCGCTATCAACTAATACGCCATCGCAATCAAAGATAACTAACTCAAAATTCGTAATGCTCATGCTGCGATTGGTAATTTTTCCTTAAATTGCCATCAATAATGTTAACCAGCAATTGATAAATTTCTGATGGGTACTTGTAAAGAAGCTCTAACGTCTCAAGTCATCACAAGCTACTGTCTAACCAATTCACACGAGTTTTTTATCGCGTCCCAAAGAACGGTACGAGATCCTTATAGATATAAAAAATTATTGCATTATCGAGTAACTTTGCGCCTTGTCCGCCCTATCTAGCAAGGGAAGATATATTAACATTTTATTAAAGCGTACCGTTTTATAAATCAATGCTCTCTCAGATTAAAGATCTTGCAGAAACCCTAGCACCTCGATTGATTGAAATTCGTCGCCATATTCACGCACACCCCGAATTAAGCGGACAGGAATATCAAACGGCTGCTTATGTGGCGGGGGTTTTGTCTTCTTGTGGCATACAAGTTAAAGAAGCGGTTGGGAAAACGGGTGTAGTAGGTAATTTACAAGGTAACGGCAGCGACGATCGCATCTTAGCAATTCGTACCGATATGGATGCACTGCCGATTCAGGAACGAACCAATTTAGATTTTGCTTCTCGAAAACCTGGAATCATGCACGCTTGCGGTCATGACGTGCATACGGCAGTAGGATTGGGAGTAGCGATGGTGCTGTCCCAGCTAGCAGAAGCATTGCCAGGAAATATTCGTTTTTTGTTTCAACCCGCTGAAGAAATCGCTCAGGGAGCTAGCTGGATGGTTCGAGACGGGGCGATGCGAGATGTTAATGCGATTTTTGGGGTACACGTCTTTCCTTCGATTCCAGCGCGTTCTGTGGGCATTCGTTACGGGGCATTGACGGCAGCCGCGGACGATATTGAAATTTTTATCCAAGGAGAGTCGGGACACGGCGCGCGTCCTCACGAAGCGATCGACGCCATTTGGATTGCTTCTCAGATTATTACGACGCTACAACAGGCAATTAGTCGGACGCAAAACCCTTTGCGTCCCCTGGTTTTAACCATAGGACAGATTAGCGGGGGAAGGGCACCGAATGTCATTGCAGACCAGGTGCGGATGGCGGGGACGGTGCGATCGCTTCATCCCGAAACCCATGCTAATTTACCGCAGTGGATCGAGGGAATTGTTGCCAATTTTTGCAATACTTATGGGGCAAAATATGAGATGAATTATCGTCGCGGCGTTCCTTCAGTTCAAAACGATTTGGTTTTATCTCAAATATTAGAAGAAGCGAGTCGAGAAGCGTGGGGAAGCGATCGCGTTCAAATCCTCACCGAACCTTCTTTGGGTGCAGAAGATTTTTCTCTCTATTTAGAACACGCGCCAGGAAGTATGTTTCGTTTGGGAGTGGGATATGGCGATCGTCTCAATCATCCCTTACACCATCCCGAATTTGAAATCGATGAGTCGGCAATTCTTACAGGGGTTGTCACGCTTGCTCATGCAGCTTTTAAATATTGGAAGCAAAGATAAAAATCTATGTGCCTAAAAAGAATCAAATGTCAATGGGTCAATCCCAATAATCTAAAAAAAAGTTAAGAAAAAACATTTTTTCTCAATTGGATTATTTAAAATATGTAGTTACTGAAAGCTAGTTTTATAGATGATTGATTGAAAGAGTTCGGTTATGTCCTATTCCTTCGATTTGCTTGGAGTAGCACCCGTTTTAAAATTTTTCGAGCATCAGCAACGAGTCGAACAAAATCCCTATCGAGGGAAAGCTTATTTAGGAAGTTATCAATGTACCCTCGATGCGTTTATTCAATCCACGCAAATGCTTCCCTATAAACCTAACTGGGATTGGGATGAGGTCGTCAAAACTATCGTTAACTTTTGGCTGAGACACGAAGACAAGGTAAGATATTGGAAGACCGAATTAGAAACATTAGGACAAGAAAATATTATTGTCGCTCAAGTGGTAAACTTTGAAGCAATGCGAACGGAGTTAGAGACTCTGTTTGATTTCTAATGTTTTTAATCAAAATTTAAACTTTATTTCACTTCTTTGTCTGAATTAAGCCTAGAACGAATTACCAAATATTTTGGCTCGTTTGTCGCGAACGATCGCATCGATTTGCGCGTCGAAAGTGGTACAATTCACGGTTTACTGGGAGAGAATGGCGCGGGAAAAACCACCTTGATGAATATTCTCTCCGGTTTATATCGACCCGATGCAGGAAGTATTTATTTAGATGGGAAAAGAGCGAATATTGCTTCTCCCAAAGATGCGATCGCGTCTGGAATTGGCATGATTCACCAACATTTTATGCTCGTTCCTCAACTTTCAGTTACCGAAAATATTATCTTAGGAACGAAAAGTTCTTGGCGATTAAATTTACGCGCCAAAGAATGGGAAATCGGACAGATGTCTCAATTCTATGGGTTGGAAGTTAACCCTAAAGAAAAAGTTAGAGATCTTCCTATTGGCATCCAGCAGCGGGTAGAAATTCTCAAAGTTCTTTATCGAGGTGCTAAAGTCTTAATTCTCGACGAACCAACAGCCGTTTTAACCCCTTCAGAAGTGACGCGATTCTTTCAAATTTTGCGTCAACTTAAGTCTCGCGGACATACTATTATTTTTATCACTCATAAATTAGAAGAGATAATGAGTTTGTGCGATCGCGTTACAGTTTTACATCGCGGACAAGTTGTAGAAACCTTACACGCCAATCGAACAAATCCTCAACAATTAGCTCGATTAATGGTAGGAAAGGAGGTTTTATCAATGTTAAATAAATCTCCTTGCTCTCTTCAAAAAGTTATTTTAGAAGTCAATGAATTAGAGGTTAAAGATAAGCGCAATTTTCCGGTCGTTAAAAATATTTCTTTTCAATTGCAAGCAGGAGAAATTTTAGGAATAGCAGGAGTTGATGGCAACGGACAAAGAGAATTAGCAGATGCGATCGCAGGATTAAAGATTCCAACACGAGGAACGATTAAATTTTTAGAAGAAGAAATTACCCATTGGTCAGTTCAACGACGAATCAAGCAACTTTCGATGGGTTATATTCCTGAAGATCGTCAAAAAATTGGATTAATTTCACCTTTTTCAATCGGAAAAAATTTAATTTTAAAAAATTTTAATACAGTAAATATCTCTCGTAATTTTATTCTCAAACGCAAACAAATAGAAGAAGAAGAAGAAAGAGCGATCGCAGAATTTGATATTCGTATTTCAGACACAAAACAAGAAGTCAGTCAACTCTCAGGAGGCAATCAACAAAAAGTAATTTTAGCTCGCGAATTTGCTGGCAATCCTAAATTAATTATTGCCATGCAACCGACTCGCGGATTGGATATTGGAGCCACAAAATACGTCCAGCAGCAATTATTAAAAGCTAGAGATACGGGCGCAGCAATTCTCTATATTTCATCCGAATTAGAAGAAGTTATCGAAATGAGCGATCGTCTTGCAGTGATTTATCAAGGAACATTTCTTACTATTCTGGATGATGTGAAAGATAGAGAACAAATTGGTTTATTGATGGCAGGAATTAATCGTTAAAATCGGATTTAAGGCGATCCGCCTTCAGTGGAAGACAGAGGGTATAAAATAGACCTATGGGCAAAAGTCTTAAGAATTGACGCTTAAGAATGAAAGGATTTTGGATGAAAGGATTTTGGATTGAGGAATTTTAGATTTATGCCCATAGGTCTAATATATCTTTTTCGCCTAATTAATAGGCAATACGCGATGTGAAATAGCTTACCATTTCTCCTTTAAATTTTTAATATTTCAATACAATTCAGAAGAGGGAAGATACATTTTCCCCCCAATAAAAGCAAGAAGTCTAGTGTGGCAAACTACTAGGCAATATTTTTGTATCGAATCTTCATCGCTAAAATTACACAAGTCAGAATAAAAGTTACGACATTGGCAAGAATAATCGGAATATCGCCAACCGAAAAGCCATAAATTAACCACAGAATAATTCCTACACTTAGAATTATCAACATACTCCAAGAAAGATCGTTAGCCGATTTAGACTTCCAAGTTTTGATAGCTTGTGGCAGATAGGCGAACGTCGTCAGCATTCCTGCGACTATTCCCAAGGTAGTAATCAAGTTAAATTCCATAAACACGCGATCGCTCAAAGAAATAATTTCAATATTAACTTGTCTTCCCGAAACTAATTTAGTGTCGATAAATAATACTCTATCCGCTTTCGTAATTGTTCCATCGTTAAATTTTGAGTCCAATACTCGATTAGTGCATGACCAAACGCCCAAGCATTGCGTTCTGGCGTGGCAGGATTTTCTAGCAACAAAGGCCAAAGCGAGAGAAAATCAAAATTGAGCGGATCGCCTGTATTGAACAGCGAGTACAAATCGTAAGCCATCTGAAGTTTACCAATAACAACGGGTAACTGTTCGACGGGAATTTGTTGAGCCAAAATATACGCGAGGTTTGGAGAACCCGTTGCTACAGTGCTGAGGAATTGAAGGACGGGACTTTTGAGCAATGCAGTCAATCCCTGCGCTGTCGTCATTTGGAACGTGTAGCGATCGATAATTTTAGCAGCAGCAACAGTTCGCGCGTCCAAGTCGCGCAAAAAACGAGCGAGGCGGAATTGTTTAGCAGGCGCGATCGCATCTATCAAAGCTAAAGATAGCGCATCTACTCCCCAAACGATACGTTTCGTTTTTAAATCAGCCGTTACGACAGGGAAAATGCGATCGCACCAATCGCCTAGTAATTGAGCGCGGTATTGAGTTGCTTCTCGAATAGCAATTTCCTTGGGACGTTCGCCCCATTGCCAATCGTAGGGCGGGTTCCACTCGCGGATGGGACGGGTGCGATCGACTTGAGTTACAATGGCGATCGCGCTTAAATCTGCGACTTCTGCTTTTATCTCTTTGAGAAAGTCTACATCCATCTGCAAAGCAGGATCGAGCGCGGGAGTCACTAAAAGCAATAAATCTGCTTGAGTGGCATAATCTAAGACTTGTTCGCGGAAATCGGATCGGTTGACTTGTTCGTAACCTGGCGTATCCCAAAGCGTTAGCGCTTCTTGAGTAGAACTTTTCCAGTGATAACTTGCAATCTCATCGGTACTCGGTAAAACATCGACAGCAGCTAATTCCGACTGAAATAGCGTGTTAATTAAACTGCTTTTTCCCGCACCCGTTCGCCCGACTAAAAGGATATTGACGGGTTTTTGCTCTATTTTTTCAACAGGTTCGGCAGATTCGAGGATTTCGCGCAATGTTTGCGTTTTAGCTTTGGGTAGCGTCGGCAAGGACGAGGAGAAGACAACATCGGGTAAGTTGTTACCGCCGTAAAGCACGCTTGCTTGACGACATAGATTGCGTAAAGCAGCTTCTCGCAACAACTGACTTAAATTTACCAATAATTGCTGTGTCGCGCGATCGCTCGATGGCTGAGTGGCCACTCTTGCAAACGCCGCCGCTGGATTGAGAAGCCATTGCGCCCAGTTCCATACTTGCCAGAGTTTACGCGCCGATGGCTCTAATTTTTGGTAAACTTCATAAGCTTCGTAAGCTTGAGCGATGGTAACGCGATCGAGTACGGGAGATAGTTGTCCCATAAATCGATCCATATCGTCTACCGTTCCCCGAATC
This sequence comes from Hydrococcus sp. Prado102, assembly GCA_025454425.1. Taxonomy (GTDB): domain Bacteria; phylum Cyanobacteriota; class Cyanobacteriia; order Cyanobacteriales; family Microcystaceae; genus Hydrococcus. The sequence continues at coordinate 6,929 of JALOOL010000214.1, forward strand.
AACCCGTATGCTTGAGAAACGTAGATGTTGAGTAAGGGATATTTGACTTGAGGATAATAAATATGTGCGATCGCGACGACTAAATCTTGACAGCGTTTCCAAAACGTTGACCAATCTTCCCAAATCGGGCGATCGTTTTGGGAAGTTTTAAGGATTTCTTGTAGTGCAGCTTCTGCTTTAAGTGCGGTATCGCGACCCTGTGGCAGGGTTGTTACTTCATCTGTTATTGATTCTTCGAGTTCTTTACTCGCCTCTTCGACAATGGCTTCTACTTGGGTTATAACTGGCTTAGTCCATCGCACCAACAACCAACGCCAACCGACAAATACAAGGGTAAATACGCCCCAAATCCAATTAATATGCCAGTCGTGAATCTGTCGTCCCGCCGCGATTAGTAAGAAGATGATAATAGTCGCGATCGGAGTTGCTAATACAAGCCACTGCCAGGATTTTAAACGCACCATTGTTCGATACCTGCCTATGATGATGCAACTAGAAATACCTTACATCAACTTTAGCGCAGTAGATTTAGACTTTTAAGAGAACAGGTATCAATAAAAGATTTGGATTACAGAAGCTATTCTTGCGGAAGTCGGTAACGCATTTAAAGCGATCGCACTTTCATAACTCTAGCGCGATCGCAATTCCTAATAATTATTTACCCTTAGCATCCCGAAAAGACTGATATGCTCGATCGGGATGATAAAGATGACAGCGATCGCCAATGTGTTTCATCAGCGCCCAAGAAAATCGACTTTCATTCATATAACTTCCCCAATTTTGCAATAAACTGGCGTGTGCGATGCGTAAGTTGTAAGAAGGAATGGCAACAGAGATGTGATGGGGAATGTGTACGTTAATGTCGTGACAGAGAAATTCTACCCACCAAGGATATCTACAATGAATGGTTCCCGCTAACTGCGCTTCGGCGGCACTCCAATTGTCAGCAGGGCGAAATTGAATATCGGGGGCAGTATGATGCACGAGGGTGAAAGTACTCATCCAGAAGTGATAGACTACCCAAGGCAACAACCAAAACTTAATAAATCCCCAAATTCCGGTGGTAATAATTAGCGTTGGGAAACATACAACAGCGAAGATAACGACAGTAGCGATCGAGAGTTTGACTTTGGGGCGATCGCGCTCGGAAAATTGAGATAGATCGAAATGTAGTGCCCCCCAATGCGTAATTGAGCCAATCCACCAAAAGCGTCCGCGTAATGCCTGATAAAACACTCGAATCAAAGGATTTGTCCCTGTATAATCCTCTGCTGTCCACGGATCCCAAGCATTGTCAACGAGTAATTTATTGGTGTGGCGGTGATGGTGGTCGTGGAGGATACGCCAGCAATGAAAGGGATAAATTAGCGGCATCGTTAGAATATGTCCCACTAAATCGTTAACCCAACGGCGCTTGGCAAAAGATCGGTGTCCGCAATCATGGGCAAGCACAAAGAATCCTGTCAGTGCCGTCCCCGTAAAAATCCAAGCAAAGGGCAAAAGAAACCAAGGTAAGGTAGCAATACCAAGGTATCCGATCGCAACGGCTAATACATTAATAACCACTGACGACCAAGCTTTGCGGCGATTTTTCTCAAAGCATTCTTTGGGAAGGGTTTTGATAATATCTTTTAGTTGAGTACCAGCATCCGCTAATGGAATCGACTCGTTGGCGAACTGTTCTATCGTTGCAGTCATGAATTTAGGTTATGTCTCCAGATGATGAAGTCGGGTTGACGCACGAACTCGCACAAAAACACCTGCTCGGATCGCTTAGGATACTTAGCAGGAGAATTTGCTTTGTACTTGCGCGAATACTTTTTAAAACTCTAAATAGGAAACATATTTATGCAAAATTCCCTAGATTGAGAGTACTTAAAAAACCTTTACATTTATACCATGCAATCGATGGTTCTGCGTCTTCGGAAACATTGATTTTCTTTTACTATCTTTCTAATCTTGTAAAAAGAGACTATTGGAAGGGATTTACCGATTGACTAAAACCGAGGCGAACGTGCAAGATACATCCGAACAATTAAATCATTCGAGGGATTTTTTATGGTCGTTTTGGTTCCTCGTACCTATTTATCCGTACAACAGGCGGCGAACCATTCGTCACGAAGTCGTTAAAGATACTATCTGGACTTTCGATCAGTTACAAGGGATTTTTTATGTTGTCGTCCCCATTCGCATGACCGTTGTAAAGCTTGAAGAAGGCGGTCTTCTCGTTTATGCACCCGTCGCACCGACACCAGAATGTATTCGAGGCGTTAACGAGTTAGTAACCGAACACGGCGAGGTTAAATATATTATTCTGCCAACGATTTCTGGTTTAGAACATAAAGTTTTCGTTGGTGCTTTTGCGAGATGCTTTCCTAGGGCGCAAGTTTTTGTTGCTCCCCATCAATGGAGTTTTCCGCTAAATCTTCCCTTAACTTGGTTGGGTTTACCGCGCGATCGCACCCACATTTTACCCGAAGATAGCAGCAAAGCGCCTTTTGCCAACCAGTTTGATTATGCAATTTTAGGGCCGATCGAACTTGGGCCGGGTAGATTTGAAGAAGTTGCTTTTTTTGAGAAGCGATCGCGTACTTTACTCGTTACCGATACTATCGTTTCCGTTCCTGAAAATCCACCTGCGATCGTTCAATTAGAACCTTATCCCTTACTATTTCATGCTAAAGATAAGGCGACCGATACTATTGAAGACACGCAAGAAAATCGCCGCCAAGGATGGCAGCGTATTGCATTATTTGCCTTATACTTTCAAGCAAGCGCCCTAGAAGTTCCTAAATGGGGCGAGGTATTTCGCAATGCTCTTAAATCGCGCGATCGCTCGAAAAAAGGTTATTTTGGTTTATTTCCTTTCAAATGGAAACCCACTTGGCAGCGCGTTTTTGAGGCGTTAAGAGGCAACGGACGTTTATTTGTAGCACCCATATTACAAACCCTGATACTCAACCGCGCCCCCAAAGAAACCCTTGCTTGGGCGGATAAGGTAGCGAGTTGGAATTTTGGGCGTATTGTTCCCTGTCACTTCGATTCGCCCATTACAGCAGAACCGCATCAGTTTCGCCAAGCTTTTTCTTTCTTAGAAAAACATCCTTCGGTTAGTGCGGGTTTGTTTGGAACTAATAGCTATCCCTTGCCAGAAGAAGAATTTAAAATACTAAGAGAAATCGACGAAGGATTATATAAATACGGAATTGTACCGCCACCAAAAGAAAAAGTTTAATCTTGCTTATTCATGGACAGTGTGGATGTAGAGGCGCATGGCGTGCGCCCTGAAAAGAGAGTTGTAGCAGAGTAAATAAACGATTTCCTACGGAAGCGCTGCGCGGATCGCGATTTAACTCAGTACCTTGTCGCCAACATTTTGATTAGCGTTTAAAGCATCGAGGGCGCTGACTATTTCGGGGACTGCAAGCGCTAACGACGCGATCGAACAAAGCGTTGCTACTTGACAATATTCACAAAATGCGCGTTGCTCGCCCCATTCTTCAGTAGCTAGTTTGAGAGAAGCCCCAACATCCATGAGAATTTTTAGACCCATCGCGAGTGGTAGAATTGGATTTTCTTTCGCTCTATCCTGACCGCCTGCACCAGCTAGCCAAGCGGTAAGTGAAAAATTGGTTATCATCATTAACCCATCGGGCGTGTCGAGTCTACTATAACCCTCTTCTGTCACTCTCCGAGACTTAAAATGAAGAAATCAAGACGATAAATCTTTAGAAGGCTCTGAGCATAATGGATGTAGAGTTACAAATCCTCAAACCTATTTCCAGAAGTCAGAAGTTATGAATGTTTCAAGTACTTACATTTAGGAATAATCTCACCCCTTAAACGGAAATCACTGCCAGAAATCGCTCTTATTAGTCGGGATAAACTCAGCCCAATCGCTACATCATTTTCTGGCGATCTCGCCAGAGTCAATCATCGAGATTAGAGAAAGAAGATTATCAAAAACTCTCCTAGCATTGAAAGGAAAGAAAATCACAGTAATCATAGACGAAACAGGAGATAGAAAAAAAGGGAAGAAAACCGATTACGTAGCCAGACAATATTTGGGAAGTCTAGGGAAAATAGACAACGGAATAGTTTCGGTTAATGCCTATGGGGTCTATAGGGAATCTTTATGGATTAAGAACATGGATTGAATATGGATTTCGACAGTGTAAGCAAGAATTAGGTTGGACAGATTATCGTTTGACTAAATTTGAGCAGATTGAGAAGTGGTGGGAAATCATTATGAGTGCTTATTTAATGATTAGTTTAAACTCGAAGGTTTTCGGAGAGTTAAATCAATCTCAATTTCCTTCTAATGAT
>JALOOL010000016.1 GCA_025454425.1 Hydrococcus sp. Prado102
AACTCCTCCCTTTCTGGGAGCGTTCTGAAACTTTGCCCAAATGGGATGTGACGGTTTTTCCCTCCTAATTGGTATTTTATTTTTACGCAAGTCCCTAAAGTCTTTTGCTAAAGCAATCCAACTCGATCCCAATAATGATATCGCTTGGACTAACTTAGGAGGATTACTGTGTAATTTAAAGATTTATGACGATGCTTTAAAAATATTAGAAAAGGCATTGGAATTAAATCCAAACGATCCAGAAATTTTATTTAATAAAGGCACGGTTCTAAACAACCTTGGAAAGCACGAGCAATCACTCGCAATTTTAAATCAAGTGATTGAGCTTGACCCAGATTTTCAGGAAGCTTGGACAAACAGAGGTCTGGCTTTAGGTAATCTTGGACGTTACAGCGAAGCATTAAAATCTTTTGAGCAAGCATTACAACAAGAGCCTAATGATGAAATGGCTTTGTATAGTAGAGGCTTTGTATTAGCAAATCTCGGAAGATACGATGAAGCTCTGGCTTCTTACAATCGGGTAATTAACCTTAACCAGGAAGACGTGGAAGCTTGGCTTGGTCGAGGTATGACGCTATCAAACCTTGAAGAATACGATAAAGCATTGGCATCTTTTAATAAAGCAATTGAAATAGATTCAACTAATTCAAGAGCTTGGTATGGTAAGAGTATTATACTAAACGAACTCAAAAACTATGAGGAGGCATTGTTAGCCTGTAACAAGTCGATCGAACTGGGCAGACAGACGGCTGATATTTTTTTTAATCGTGCCAAAGTGTTACTGGCACTAAACCGTTGGGACGAAGGCATAATAGTTTTGGATGATGCTTTTCGTCGCTTGACCCATGATGCAAGCGAGCCTAACAGCAGAGACACTGGAACAATTATTCACAACTTGCTTTTTAAAACGCAAGAAACAGCTACATGGCGTTCTCACATCAAAGCCTTGATTGATATCTACGATAAACATCAATTCACTTCATTATTAGGACAGGAACTTATTCAAAGCATTCGTAAATTATTTTCATCGCCTTTTGATATAGCGATGGCAGCATTATGGCGAGATATTTGGCAAGAACTGGCGCGCGATCTCGCTGCGTTTCAAACCCCTCTTCGTCTGCTAGACGCTGCCGTTCGCTATCGTCAGACAAAAGGCGATCCATTTATTTTGCAAGAACTTTCATTGGAAGAACAAAATTTATTCCTATCATTGCTAGGAGTAGAGAAATCGCCAAATCCATTAAACGAGGCAGAGTTGCTCTGGCAGGCTGGTTATATAGCTTTGACAGCATACACATTTTTTGGGCGAGGCGTTGTCCTGTTTAATGGCGAGAAGCCTCGATATATCTCACGTCAGGAAAACATGCCAGCGAAGCTTTTAGCATTAGTCGATGAATACGAGCCAGAAAAAGAGTTTATCGTTATTCTTTCCGATCATTTATCTGTTAAGGTTGTAGATTTTGCTGATGTCGGGCTAGAACCGGAAAAAGGAACAGAATCATTCTCAGCAGAAGAATACGAACAAGAATTGGAAACTATTCTGGCTCAGTTGCAGGAAAAAGGATTAAACCCAGTACAAGTGGAGCATTTACGTAGAATGACGCTCGCTCATCGTGATGGAGAATACAGCCTAGCGGCTTATCCGTCAGAAATGCTGAAAATATGTCAATTTTTATTTGAAGATCTGTCTGCTGGGAATATAGACTTATTTGTTGATGTTTGTAAGAGACATTTTCGATAAAGCAAGTTAGCGACAACATCTCTAAATTTAATCTTCAGAAATTGGCGATCGCAATCTCTTCCATTGCTCTTGAATGCTCTGTGCATTTGTATCTGTTCGCTCTGATACTTGAGAGCGGGGAATAAAACGTTCGGCTTGTACGGGAAAGTTTCTAACCTTGACTTTGACCTGGGCGGTTGGGAATGATGAAATTCTTAAATATCCTTTGAGATCGGGTAAATCCTGTAATTCAGAAGGCATCACCGCATAAGCTTCTCGTAACTGCTCGTTCTCTCCATAGCTGCTTCCGCTTCCTGCACCTCTACTAGAGGAACTTCTACTACGGTTGCGATTATTGGTTAGCTCCACTCGCTCTTGCTTGCCAATAACCTGCGCCATTTTCTCAGCCGTTTGGGGATCTGAGCAATTCAAAATCAACTTGGTTTTCGTTCCTTGGAGCAAAATTCGAGTATCTTCCTGACCATAAACTCTCGTAATCTGAGCTTCTGTCTGAGTTCCCAGAATTGGACAACCTAAAAATCTGCGGCTCTCGCTCAGTAATCGGTTTAAACTTGGCAACTTGTTGAGCGCACCCAACTCATCAATGACAATCGCCGTCTTACGGGTGCGCTCATGCTCTGAGAGTAACCCCTTCAACATCAACTCGAAAGCAAGGGTATATAAAGGCTTAAACAGTTCTGCATTGCTTCTAGTTCTACTAAATAATTCTGCCATGACGATACGACCCGCGTCTGAGAAGAAAGGCTCGCGCGTCGATTCCATCGGAATTAAACCAGCAGCGATCGTTTCAGGATGAGCCTTTTCGTGAATGTGCGACCAATGACAACTGCGAGCATCGTGGGGGTTAAAAATGATGTCTTTAGTTGGGTCGAAAAATTTTTCGAGCAACTCGCCACCGCGATCGAAGACAATTGCCCGAAAATCAGATCGGTTTCTTAAAATAGCGATAATTTGGCTAATTGCCAGGGTTTTTCCACTGCCTGGGGAACCAATAAAAAAAAATCCCCGATTTTCGTACTCGGCTGGGATAGGCATCCCAGCTATAGATAGCTGTGGTTGGTTTCGGAGCTTAGGCTCTCGCTTTAAAAGGGCTTTAAGCTTCCTGGAAGAAACTGTAATTGCTCCTCGCAGGACGTTAGAGGCGGGAGCAGAACTAGCAACTAGAAACCACAATAAAGCCAAAATTCCCACGACTCCAACGACAACCCAAAAAAGCCCGATCTCTTGAATTAAATAAGGCAGAATGAGGTTGGGATTTTGGAAAAGCAATAATGCTACTTTTTGATTGTGAACCGCCCATAACATGAACAGCAGTGCTGCTAAAACGAGGAAGAATTCAAACCATCCACTGTTTGAGCTTGAGTTTCTTCTGGTCATCGATCGCTCTCCTATTCATTGTTAAGTGATTGATTTAATTCGCTGAAAACTCACCACTTCAGTAGTACAGCGAAAATTTTTTTCAACATGATTCATCGCGAATAATCTATCTCTGCGAGAATACCGATCTAGCAGCACAGATTTTGCTGTAGAAAAATTTTGAGTCGAGTTAAAAAATTAACCTCGCTAACTATTTATTCAGTTCAATAGCTGCTCGTTAACTTTTTTGGTCATAGACCAATGCTCCAACTACGTTCGACCGCTCGCTCTCGTGTATTTAAATGATTCGCTTCGGCTGTTCGCGTTTTAATTTGCTCCTGCATCTGCTTTAGAGAAAAAGTATTTTTTACCGTCGCATTGTCGCGGTCGAATTCAAGTTCTGAGTTTCCCTGAGCAATCTTAAGGCGATCGCCATTCAGTTTAATTTCCGTACCGTCTGCCGACCTGTAAATTTTTTCTTTATTGTTTTGAGGGTTGAATTCTCCTTTTTCTTCAACGAGATATTTGCATTGAACCAAAAGCTTAAATTCCTGCTTTCTTGTGGGAGATTGTGTTGGTCTTTGTTCGGACAATTGCTTTGCACCCGATGGCAAAGTCTTCTCTTGTGACTCAAACTGCTGCATCGAAAATCCTAAATCCTCAATCTTGGCAGTGTAAACAACTAATTCTTCTCTAGTGCGCGAGGCGGCGATGGAAAAATTTTTTTTCCCCTCTGTCGGAGATAGGCTTGAGCTAGCGACGTAAATACAATGCTTTGTCGTCTTACCGCGATCGCTTTGTACGGTGTCCGCGTAGCTATAATCCGAATGCCGCATAGCATCAATATTGACAGTCCGAGTTTTTCCCCTAGTCCTAACGCTCGCCTGCTTTTCATCAGTGAAGCCAACTACAGTAAAGTATTGACCGTTTATTTGATTTTGCCGCTCGCAATTGCGAGTAAACTTCATCCGTTCGCCGGGGCGGATTTCTCTGATTTCTACTTCAAAAACTTCGCGTTCTTTGTATTTATTGAGTTCTAGCGTTTGCGTGGTATCGTACTCGTCTTTAAGAATGACTGTATTGGTTTCATCATCTACGCGCTCGATACGGTAATACAAATCCTGACTAAATTTAGCTGAGTTTTTACTAAACTTCACCACCTCCCCTGGCTTATAGCTACTAGCTTGAGTAATGCCGAATTTGTCTAAATTTTTAGGCTTGAGAACAGAAATTTTTCGCACTTCCAAACCAAGCTGACCTTGTTTAATTAATCCCTCTCGTATTTGGCTTGTAATCGTCTGTTTATCGGCATCAGTGCCACCAAGAATGAGAGTTTTAGTTTGTTTTTTCCGCTCTCGACTAAAGTAATCGTTGGCTACTGCCTGTAATCGTTTGCTATCAATGGATATTTGTTTGATGTTCTCTTGCTCCTGTAATCGCTGATAGACTTGTTCTAAATTTGGGGCAGCGATCGCGTCGGCTATTTCTTTTCTTTGTGGATTTGGCTGCTGAAAATTTTGCGAGTTTTCGTCTTCCCTCCCTATTGTATGGACAATACTCAACCGTCCGTCTGCGGTTTTTACTAAGTTGCGATCGCTGTCAATTAACTGTTCTAGTTCCTCCAAACTATAGTTACCTCGTGCTTTTGTAAGCATCTCTCTTAGCAATACATGACGGGGAAAAGCGTAGGAGCGATCGCTAGTGACTTTTATTGCACCTTTTAATAGATCGGCTTTACTGGTTGAATGTAAAAGCTGATGAGAAAAATTTTTCTGGAATTCTGGCTTTGGATGTACGATTCCCAATGCCTCTGCCCGTTGCTGCCAGCTTTCTCTCTGCGCTTCTCCCTCTTCCACCGTCTTGTAAGATTTGCTTTTACGGGTGATGGTGCAAGCTTTGGCTTTGACGGCGGTGCTTGCATCCATGCCTACTGCCGCAATTATCTCTGAGCGACGGGTGCTGAAAGCTTTTAACTGTTGCTGAGTGTAGCCTGCGATTTCAAAAGTGCCGTCATGATTCCACTCCAATTGATACCCTAGTTCTTTTAGTCTTCTCCCTAATTCATAGTGATAGACCATGCCAATGGTCATTTTTTGTTGGTAGAGTTCGCGATTATCCATCGAACGCCATTTTCCATCCGCTCCTATAGTTTGATTAAAAATTACACAATGACTGTGAATCTGAGGCTCGTTGTTGCGGTTGTCGTGATGGGGAAAGATCGCGATCGTGGCGTTGTCGGTTTGCTGGCGAAAAACACCTCCTTTTCCAGTCCTGGTAAAAATACAGTTTTTTTCTACGTAATCCATCGCCGCGCGAACTGCTGCTTCATGTGCTACTAGCACCAGCAGATCTCCCTTAAGCAAAATAACTATAGACACTGATTTGGGAGCGGATAAAGTAATATCTCTGCCTGGATTAATTTTTTTTCCGGTTTGCTGTTGTCGTAAAGGATTACCTTCTAGGTCGAGTCCTTTGTATGAGCGATCGTACTCTTGAGCTTTTACTTCTCCACTCAGACCTAGCAGTGCAGCACCTCTACCATACCATTGAGATTTATTTGAACCTCCATTTTCAATGTAATAACTGTTAGTCACGATATAGTTTTCGACTTCGGTGTAAAGTCTACCAATCGAACAAACCATATTTTTTTTGGCTTTATTTAAGATCGAAAAATTGCTTAACTAAGGCGTGTTATCGGGGTCGCCTCTCCAATAGCAGTAGCTAAATAAACAGCACCTAGAAAGTTAATAGCGCGTTTATCGTAACGATTGGCAATAGCTTTATATTGCTTTAGGGCGAAAAAATTTTTGCTCTCTGTGGCGAGATCGATCCAAATCTCGATCGTATTCTCATTTTTCGATTCGGTTGGATTTAGAAGGATCGCAACCGCACAATTTTTCTGCTTGAGTCGCTCGACAACTCTTTATTAAGCATCATAAGTTCTGTCTGCCAAAATGCCTCAGCTTTAACACCTGGAATAAAGCGTTTACTCTTCTTTAGTCATTCGCAAAGTCCTGAAGTTAAATCAAATTGAGTTGGATTACGATAGCGCATCGCATACGGTATGAATTTTAGGACTCAATCCTCCTACACTACGACCGATACATTCGTTTTTTTCTTAATGTCTTTTGCACCAGCAGAATGCTAATGAGTGCTAACAATCGTTGAATCGAGCGTGCGCTCTTCGTCATTGTTATCTTCAAATCAATGTTGAAAAATTTTTTCTCAAACTCTTTTTGTACTCCATCTGTTATGTTTTGTCTGCTTGTATGCACTATTTGTATAATTCCATCCCTCCAAAAAGCGATCGCAAGTTCTAATTGATGACACGCCCTAAATAACAGGCATCTTTTATCGAGGAATTAAACTTCTCCTTTAACGTAAGGACACCGAAGCAAATTATTGATTTTTAAAAATACTTACTCAATCATCTTAACGACTTTGCTAGCGATTGACAAGAGCAATTATAGCTATTAAAAAAAAAAAAATCAATCGTGTCATGACAAAAATAAGGGTGCATCAGGTGTGGGATTTTTTGCGTATAAATTTCTTGTTACTCAATCGTATCTCACCCGATAGGGTGCATCCAAAATTCCGTTTTGTCTTGTTCTAAATCCTGTTTGATACATTATCATGGTCGAAGAAGATTGTAAGTAAAAAATATGAGCGATCCGAATCTTAGTCCATTAGAAAAGGCAATAGCCAAAAAAGTTGACCAAGCTAAATCTAAAGCTTCTCAATCGGGTTATTTGAGAAAGTTAGTGGCTAAACTACACCTGAGACTTGAGGCAGCTTTAGCGAGGGGTTGCGAATACGATGACTTGGCTTCATCAATTACAGAAAGCGGAGTGAAAATTAGTGCGGCTACCCTCAAGCAATACCACACGGAACATCGCCGTCAGTTAGAGCAAGAAGCTGGGGCTGTCTCTTCTATCGAAGATTCAATTCTGCCTTCCGCCAAACCCACACCTACAGAAAAGAAACTAAAAATTTTTGCGGAAGAGACCGATAGTAGAAAGGCTTCAACGCAGCCAAATATCAAGCAAGCAGCCATTGATAAGTTGTCTTCTAAAAAATAAATAAGGAGTGGGAAAAGTGGCTAAAGTCAAACAGACTCAAACAGTAGAGCAAGAAGAACACTCAAAAATTATTCCGACTCGCCCTGCTATTCAACTATCGAATTGTAAGAAAGGGGGAGTGGGCAAAACGCTACTCTCAAAGCTAAAAGCATCATACTGCTTGGAGGAAAGGTTAGACTGCTACGCGGTAGATGCCGATCGCCAGGAAAGCTTTATTAAAGCACATCCTGAGTTTGTTCGACCGACGAGGTTTAGTGAATTAGACCGCCACCTCAAAATGCCCGACCGAATATTAGATCTGGCACTAGAAAAACTGGTACTGCTTGATTTACCAGGAAATGTCGAAGAAGCATTTAATCATTGGTTAACATCTAGCGATATTTTAAATGCGGCTATCGATCTCGGTGTCGAAATTCAGAATTGGTATTTATTCGATGATTCTCAAGAATGCTATGAAGGTTTTTTACGTTCTCTAGAATTTATGCAAGATAAAGTTAAGCATATCATAGTCAGAAATTTGGGCAAGTGTGAAGAGTGGGATAGCTTTGAGCGTTTTATTACGCCAGAACTGTTCGGACAGTTTGAAATTAAGGTAGTCGATTTACCAAAGCTCAGAGAAGATACGGCGACAGAAATTTACAAAAATACGTTGAGTTTTACACAAGCCCGTCGCTACGAGGGATTTAGTACGGCGCAACTCGCTGGTTTACGCGCTTATCTACGACGAGCCTACGACGTATTAGCCACTGCGGGCTTTCATGTTGAAAATCTTAAGGCAAATTAATGAGTTATAACAGTCGCCGGACAATAACCGAACAACAAGCAGATCTTCAAGGGGCGATCGCATCGAAGCTCAAAAATGAATCGGCACTTACCCATCAGCGCGTGTACGACTGGTTGAGTAATAATTTTTATTTTCCCGACAATGAATTATTTGATTTCTACTTGTGCGTCGCTCAAAATATTGCTGCGGTTGAGGAGTTAGGTAGAGCGGACGGCAGACTCGTACAGGCGCAGGTAGAAATTCAGCAGACAGCCTCTCAAATCGAAACTCGATTGAATAGCGTCAATCAGTGCCATAAAAATTTAGAACAAAAATTAGAGGACGTACTGACTCAACTGACTGCGGAGCGTCAGAATCTACATGAGCTTTCAACTGGGCTTGTCAATGCAGTTGCTACGATTCTCAAGCTGCAAAAACAGGTATTACAGGGAACGGAAGCCGCCAAAAAAATTTTCCTGAAATCGAGCGCATTTATTTATGCTATTCCTATAGTTGCATTGATTGGATGGGGGGCGATCGCGTTTTTTGCTGGTAAGCTGCATGAATACAATAGTGCCGATGCGATTAATAATCGAGCGCTGGCTAATCAAACATTACGGGTTCGACAAAACTGCTTGCAGCAATATTTAAAAAATTTTCAAAAAATGAATCCAAGCCAAGATGGTGTCATCAAAAACTGTCCTGGCTTTGAGTATAAAATTCCGCCCGAAAAACGGAAAGTGGCAAAGTAGTTCTCCTGGCGTTGGCAAAGCTGTTAAATCTTGAAAAAATTTAATCCGAGCCGACTATAACGGTCAGCTTTTCAAACTACGACCAGATCCGTTCGTGTTGTGAGAGTTCCCGCAAACCTTCGATAGTCACTTCTCGTTTGAGACGGTATGTGGTGTCGGGCGGGTTTCGCCGCAGATCTTCTTCATAAGCATCGGCTAAAGCTTGTAATAGCTCTGAAGCTGGAACTTGGCGAATCAGTTGGGCAATTTCAGGAGATAGCATGGCGATCGTCTTTACTCTCACCATGCTAATATAAACGTACTAAATTATTTGTTTTCAGCTAGCCGCTCGTGCGGCTATTTTTGTTACCAAGAACCGCAACAATGATAATACTCGTCCCAAAGTTGATAGCGCTCTTCGCACTGAGCTAAGTAGTCCTTTAGGGGTTGAGAATTGGGGATTATTTTTTGGCACTCGCGGGAAGTCGCCAGATTACTGCGGCACAAGGAATTGACATGACAATGGGGTAAATGGGAAAACGCCTCGGACTTGAATAATTGTCGTTTAGTCATGGGAAAAATTTTTGATGGATTTTCACCCATGCTTCAAAAATTTTTCGGTTTTCATCCCCCATCATCTCGCCAGGGGAGAAATTTTGTCTGGAGTTTCTACCCACACTTCAAAAATTTTTCGGTTCTCTTCTCTTGTCGTTTGGTTACAGGGTAAATATTTTTCTAGGTTTGCGCCCATGTTGAAAAAATTTTTCAGTTTTCATCGCGACTGAGCGATCGCGTTAAGCCTTGGTAGAACAGCCGTTAAAGCTTGCTGTAATCTACAGTCTTGGGATTGAAAACCATCCCGGCCAGACCGAGAGCTTTAGCATAAGCTAAACAGTTAGCAATGTCTCCCTCGGTTCCATCCCATACGGCTAATACCAAACTAGAGCGATCGCACATCCATTGACGAGCATCTGTTTCAAGAGTTAAAACTGACGACGAGGCATCGAGCAGCTTTTGGTACATTTTTTGCTGCGTCCAGCCCCAAGAGCGCTCTGGATGGGGACGAGGGATAGCAACTAACTGAAGCTCTGGGTCATCAAGGACAAAAGCTGCTGCCCATTGTTCTGTGCCCAATTCCATGCCAGAAAGGAAAGTTGTATAACCTAATTCCTTGGCGCGGGCAACCATACGTTTTAGGGCAATCTTACTCGTTTCGATACAGGTAAGAGAGTTAAAGTCAGACAGTCCAAGACAAAGAGCCGTATTTTGAGGATTAAACGTCATCGCCATGCTTAAGCCAAAAACATGAAAATTTTTTTGGAGGGGTTATCTAAACCCCTCTCATTCTCTAATTACAAAGGTAATTCCTTGGATGCTGAGCAATCTAATTTTTTAGCGTCAATGTCGATCATGTTAAGTCCCAGTTGAGTATCAATGTCTTCGCCAAACTCGCTGCCGTGTTTTGCCAACCACTCAGCAGCTTCTCGTTCTCGCCGTTGCTTGAGAGATTCTTGTTGAGGTGGAGTGTTTAAAGGGTGATGTTCGTTTTCGCTTTCTTCTATTTCCTCATAGATCGCCTCGGTCGCATCGATGGTTTCATTAATCCGGCGAGAAGCCTGTTGCTCTGGAGCTTCTGCTTGCCGCTTTTCATAATAGTCTTGATTGATGAGTAGTAGTTTTTCTTTCACCAATTGGAGATTGCATTGGTGAGCTTTGGCTGATTCAATTCCTAAAAAATTTTCTGGGTTTGCCATAAACTCCTTGATGCCCAAGTTCAGCCGAGAAGCTAACTCTAGCATTTGACCGAATGCTTGAGCTTTTTGAGAGTTCATTTTTACTGACTGCGCTTCAAGATTGAAGTGAATGCCACCTTTCCAACTTGTCGTACCGATCGTTTGATGGATTATCACTTCAGGCACTCCTGGTGTTGTGAGGCTTATAGTCCGCTCTGAGGAGCCAAACTTACCAACGATGCGAATATTTTGGTAGTTCAACTGACAGCGAGTTACGCCCTTAGCAATCGGCTCGTTCGCCGTTACTTCTTTTAATAAGTTAGCGCCCAGGAGAGCTTCTCCCCAATTAGTTAAGGCAAATTCTAACAACTCATCGGTGGCTTTGCGGATATCCTTGAGGTTCTTTAACTCCTGAAGCTGTTCTAGGTTAAAAGCTGCGTCGAACCGTTCGCGAAATCGATTCCACATATAGGCATTGAGGCGATCGTAATCCCACTCCGATTTAGTATAGCTGCCGTCTTCTGCTCGATGCCCTGGAGCTACCTTAAACTGGTCGAGTTCTCCTGAACTCAGGGCTTCATAAAAGGTTGCCCGCTTGTCGCGGCAGCGCCACGCCACCAACCGCAACCCGTAAAAGAGTTGTTTATAGGTGAAGATCGCTTCGGTAATATACTTCTGTGCTTCCTGGGCTAACTTAACTTTTTCGTTAGTTTTGGGAGCGTATAAACCTAACTCTTTAGTGTTAATGAATGTCATGGCGTTAATCTCCTAAATTATTTGTTTTCACTGGAATTTTTGGTTGAATTTTTCTTTTCTTTGTCTTTTGTTTTTAATGAGCGATCGCCATTTGGTATCAACTCATACTGTCTACCTCCCAAAATTTTTTCTCTCAGCCGCTTTTTTATTAACGGAGGGAGTCAAGGGCGGAGATAACTTAGGGAATTAATGAGTAAAATTTTTGTCCGTTCCAGCTTGCTGGAATGGTATATTTTCGTTGGTCAATACGGTTTTTGATTGAGAACTTCTTAGGTTAACGAAGTGGTCATAGATTTTCTTAGTCAACACGGTTTTCTGTAGAATTTCTTAGAGAACGAAGAGAGCTTAGAAATTCTTAGGAAAGCCTGTTGGGTTAGAAAATCGTGAAAGCTTAGAAGTGCTTCAAAAAGCCTATTGGCTTACGAAAATAACCACCCTTGACCCCGTAGTTAAACTAGAAAATGCTGAGAGAGAATGTCGCTTTGGCTAGTGGCTTTGCACGGTAGACGGAGAGCGGGGGTAGCTACTTGGTGTCAAATCAGTAGCTATCCCCCGCGAGGCTCCGGCTGCCAAAAAAATTTTTGCGTTTCACTGACGACTTGAGTTACTCTTCTTCCTCTCCAGTCAGGGGTTTCTGTGCCGCATGGCGCACAAAAAGAACGTTGACGGTATCGTCAGCGATGGTAAAAAGAATTCTGTAGGCACTTCGCCCCTTGTCGTACACCAGTTGCCGAATTTCTTCGTCAAAAAAATTATTTTCAAAAGCCAGCGAGCAACGAGCGGGCATTGTCTCCAACGACATAATCGCTTTGTATAACCCCTCCAGCCACACTCTTGCTGTTCTTTGTGAATAATCGCTGACCCACAAATATGCGGATTCTATTGCCCGTTCCGCTTCAGGTTGTACGATGACCCGATACTTCTTGCTCATTGAGAATTGTCCAGCTTGTCAAACAGTTGGGAGAAAAAATTTTCTGCTTCTCTTCCCTGACCCTGCTGCATCTGTTCGAGACCGCGCTTAATCCCTTTGAGGGTTTCTACTAGTTCGGCAGCCTCTAGAAGTGCCTGATAAGATTCTGCATCTTGAACTACTAATTCGGCTTTTCCGTTGACGGTAAGCACCAATGGGTGTTTGGTACGCTTGATGCGATCGACAAATTCAGTCGTGTTTCGCTTGAACTCAGTCAGCGAGTGAATATCTTTTGAAAGATCTATCATGGCACTAGCATTTTATAAGCGTTTAATTAAATGCTATCTCATTTCAGATGCTAGCTCGAAAAAAATTTTTGTCTCGCTCCACGAGTTAAAAAAAGGCTACTGACCAATTCCAGTAACCTAATTACTCCTAAAATTTACTTGGTTTCTTTGTCCTTCCTAAAACTCCATCTCATCCGAGCCATCGGGTTCTAATTCCAACTCTTGAGCTAAGTCAGGTTCGGGGTCGGGTTCGAGTTCGCACGGATGAGTCGGTTCATAGCGCAAGATACTGGCATAGATACCTGGAGGTAAATTATCCGTCTCATCGACTAATCCACGATAGAGTAGATAGTCGCGACTAGCATTGACATAAGAATCAAAGTCATTTTCATTCATGGCTCTCACTCCAAAAGTTTTCACTCAAAGCGAGAGCTTTTCGATCGATCTTTTTTTTCCTTTTCTAATGGTGAGTAAGAGCGGCAGTCTTGCCAAAAGTGTGTATTAAGCTGCTAGATACTGGCGAATTGCTTCTCGCAGTCCGGCTGTCTTTCGGTGGCGAAGGATGCGACTATAAGCCGGGATTTTGAGTGACTGAGCCAGTTGGCGTAGTTGACGAGTATTCATTCGGTTGAGGTTGGGCATAGGTTGGCTCTTTTGCTTCTTCTCCAAAAGATTAGGAATAGGAGTAACATTCACGGGGGATAAGGTGGCGCTCTTATCAGAGTTAATTGAAAGCGTCCAGGGATCTGGGATTATCTCTTGTTCCTGGGCATCCCAAATGGGGCTGAGATCGATAGGTTTGTATTCATGGGCTGCTGCGGTTTGAGGATTGTAGCGTATGCAGCAGATGAAGCAGATTGTTGCCATGTAGAGAAATGCTTCAAAAAAAATATTTTCCATAATTTCTTTTCCCGTTCTACTGAAAGGAATATTTTTCAACTGGTGCGTCAGCAGTGTTTTGTTTTCTGCTTTTTGTCTGAGTGTTTCTCGATTACCAGAATGCGAGTCCGTACATGAGTGGGGCGATCGCTCTGTAGAAAACTTCCATCTGGCAAGGCTTCGTTAAAAGAGCATTTATCTAATAGCCATTCACGAAATTCTCGATAAATAGGTTCTCGACGAAAAGTAATGGATTCAGGCGCGAGCGCAACTATCCGTCCGCCAGTAAGCAAACAATCGTAAGCATGGCGGATGTGCTTGACTTCTTCGCCTCGTCCAAAGGGTGGGTTTAATAAAATTCGGTCGTATTGTTCTCGAATGTCGAAGCAGTTAGCAGCTATGACATTGAAACCTTTAAGTTTTAGAATTCTTGCCAGAGTAGGCTGGATTTCGCAGACATCCAAATGCACTCTTGCTTCTTTTTCAATGGCTTCGCAAATAGAGCCTTTGCCTGCGCTCGGTTCGAGGACGCGCATTCGATTTTGAAGGATAGCTAATTTTACCATACGCTCGCATATAGGTCGAGGGGTCGGAAAATAGCCAGGGAAATCTACACCGATAATGTCGCGCTCGTAAGCCCGAATTTTTATAGCTAGTGGATCGTGAGAAGTTGGAGCGCTCAGGGAGGCGACCGCAGCGATCGCTTTTTTTACTTGGCTTAAGCTGGTAATTTTGGCTTTTTTGAGACGATTGAGCCAGTCGGTGTATGCGCCGTTGGGATTTTTAAAGATGCGAAGAAGCTTATCGTCCGTCCAACTATCGTGACCCAGGGTTAGTAACATCTCTAGCTGAGTTTTGGTCGTAACAAAAGCGAGAATGTCTGGCAAGTCTCCTCGTTCGGCAGCAAGTGCCATTGCGTACAGCCAGGATTGAATTTTTTGAAGACGTTCGCCTTCAGAAGCGAGCGAGGCAGCGATTCTAGCTCTTCGGCGGGTGGGACGTTGTTGGGCAATAGCTGGGTTGAGTTTATTATCAATTGTCGGTTGCAGGCGATCGGCTAACAACCGCAGAGAATTTGCTTTTTGAGGATTGGGATAGCGAAGTGGAGTATGGTCAGAATGTGGTTCGGTGTCAAAGATGGAAAGTTGTATCATGTGACTCTCTTCGTTGGTTTTTACCCATCTGCGAGAGCCGATTTCTTTGATTTTTTCTGAATTTTTTTAGAAGGTGATGGGGCAGGAATTTCCCACCCCAGCTAGGTTATGTTATCGAGAACCAGATAGACGGCGTTGTTTGCGTTCGGGCAATGCTGGTGGTTCTTCTAGATAAACCTCCTGCTTGACTTCCACGAGCAATGCTTGTATCTGTTCTACGCTCCATCCATCCACGCATACCAATTCGCGAGTTCCTTCTAAATCTACAAGTCGATCGCGATAGGATTCTATAAAGGCTTTGATGAGTTCGAGTTGCTGGAGTTCCTCATCTGCCTGTCGTTCTCGCCAATTAAAGCTCACAGTGTAATAGGAACCAGCAGCACCAGATTCTTTATTAAATCCTAAAGTAAAGATTCCCAAAGCTGGTTCGCCACAATTCATGGCAGTCTGGACGGTATTGAATAAGTTAGCAATGCTCTGTTTTTTGAGATAGCCAACACAGACGGTATTCTTGGGTAAGATTTCAGGAG
Organism: Hydrococcus sp. Prado102; assembly: GCA_025454425.1. Taxonomy (GTDB): domain Bacteria; phylum Cyanobacteriota; class Cyanobacteriia; order Cyanobacteriales; family Microcystaceae; genus Hydrococcus. The sequence continues at coordinate 14,920 of JALOOL010000016.1, forward strand.
CCACCCCAGGAGCAGGAATGAAGAAGAATTGAATCCACAGCACGTTGTGAGTTTTTCCTAAAGAGCCAAACCACTTAGATACCTTAATGATGTTGATATCTATCTTATCTTCTGGGTTGGTGCGTCGATGTTGTGGGTCAGAACCTCCGATGAAGAGTCCGCCGCCACCATCTTTGCAGTTGAATCTGACAGAAAAGGGCACGTCGGGTAAGTAAATAGCATTGTCGGGTCTGGTGCCGAAAACAACAAAATCAGACATTCTTTCTACCTCAAAGAATCTTGGTTTTCACCCAATTGATAAAATTTGTTGTTTTCTTTGTTCTTGGTTCTTCTGCTTCGCTTAGTTGGCTCCAGGCTTTGCCAGGAGGAGTTCCTGGCTTGTGCGGTTGCTGTGCTAGTTACTTAAGCTTCACGCTCAGTATTGGTTTTTTGGTAGTAAGTTCTCGCACCTTCTCCTCGTACTCAGCGACGTATTCTAATCCATCATCTGTCTGCATCAAGCCGACGAGATGAGCTTCTAACACCATAATCTCCTTCTTGACTTGGGCTATCTTTTGAGAATTCTGGCGTTGGGCTTTTTGGGCCTCTATCTCGATTGTTTCTTTCAGAAATTCCAGGTCGGGATGGTCTTCTGGCTTGGGTTTGTCAGTCCGCAGTTGTAGGGTAATGTCTGCGGTATCGGTGCGATAGACTATCTGCTTGCCATTAGCTGCTTTGCCATTTCCTAGAATATCTAAAGCTTGTGCGATCGCCATCGGTTCGATTTCCTTTAGTTTGGCTTCTAGACAAGCTATCTGCCATCTGAGGGATGCGTATTGGTCGAGAACCGATGGCGTTGGTTTGGCAAAGATTTGTTGAGTCATAATATTTTACTCGGTTGGGTTTTTCATCGCTGGCGGTAGCTTTAATTGGTTTTCTACTTTTAGCCTTGCTTTATTTCTTCGAGTAGTTGTTTTGTACTGCCAAGTGGTGCGATGCTTTTTTCCTGTTCTTTGAAGTTGGTCGGGTGTGAAGGGTAAGATTAGGGGAATGTCAGTACTAAAGAAATAGCCGACTAACCAGACCGAGAGATGGCATTTACAAAATTCTGGAAAACAGTCTAATACTCCCAACTCTTGCTTCCAGTTGCGATATCCGAGTTGGTCAAAGCCAGTGACGATTACCACGTCGCCTGGTTTGAGAGAAGTATACAGTTGTAACTTTAGTTGCTTCATAGTTGAGGTTCATCATTTTCACCCCTATGCGTAGCTTTTTCTTTTCTAACTCCTCAATCGTCTCAATTTTTCGATGTAAGCTTTTCAAAAAGAAGATTACATAAATAAATCTGGTCATGCTTGAGCCAGTTTAAAAAATGAACGATCGCGCCTTGCCGACATCGCGATCGCAACCGCTAAATATGGCCTTGTCAAAGTTTAAGCTTCATACTTCTAGATAGCAGATAGCTATCGAAACTCAAAAAACAGCACCAAGTTGTTGCAAGTTTTTTTTGCCACAAATGTTATAAAAACTGTTTCAGTGGGAACACTGGAGTAAAGAATCCCTTTGACAAAAGCGGCAGTTGTCGCTTAATTCAGATTCCCAGGAAGAAACGGCAGACGAATGTCAAACACATCGGTGGAAACAGGTCAAATTGTCCATGTACGCTCTCGACAATATTTAGTCGAGGAAGTTAAGCCATCTCCGTGTCACGATACGCTGGTGCGTTTGTCATGTCTCGAAGATGATGCGTTAGGAGAAAAACTAGAGGTATTGTGGGAACGCGAAGTTGATGCGCGATCGCTCTCGCTCAATACATGGGAAGCCATTACCCAACGAGGATTTGACAATCCACGTCTGTTCTCAGCCTATTTCCATACGCTGCGCTGGAACTGCGTTACTTCTACCGACCCTAAATTATTTCAATCTCCCTATCGCGCTGGGATTGAAGTCAAAACCTACCAACTTGAACCGCTACGCAAAGCGCTACTGATGCCGCGAGTCGCCCTCTTCATCGCCGACGATGTTGGATTGGGCAAGACTATTGAAGCGGGTCTAATCGTGCGAGAAATGTTGATGCGCCAAAAAGTCAGGCGAATTGTGGTTTCTTGTCCGCCATCAGTGGTGCGTCAGTGGAAAGAAGAAATGGAAAATCGTTTCGGACTGACGTTTATCATTATAGATCGCGAGTTTTTTGCTAATTCCCGTCGGGAGAGGGGTTACGGCATCAACCCTTGGACGACTCATACTCGTTTCATCATCTCTCATGCCTTGTTGCGAGACGAAACTTACACCGCCCCCTTGCGCGATTGGTTGGGAGAGTTTGCGTCTCAATCGCTGTTAATTCTCGATGAAGCCCACAATGCTGCCCCAGCTAGCGGTGCTAAGTATGCAGTCGATTCTCAGTTAACGCGAACGGTGCGAGAAATCGCACCTCGCTTCGAGCATAAACTGTTTCTCTCTGCCACGCCCCACAACGGTCACTCTAACAGCTTTGCCGCTCTTCTAGAAATCCTCGACCCTCAAAGATTCTGTCGAGGCGTACCCGTGCGCGATCGCAAATTATTAGATGCAGTCATGGTACGTCGTCTCAAGCGGGACTTGAGAGAAATTGGCGAAGATTTTCCCCAGCGCGAAGTCATTCCCATCATTATTGACAATTTGCCTGTTGATGCACCCCAGTTGCAATTGTCTCGGTTGTTACAGGAGTACCGAGAGTTAAGAGAACAGCGACTTAACAAAGAATCTAAATCGAAACAAACCACCGCGATGCTGGTAATTACCAACTTACAAAAGCGGTTGCTGTCTTCTATTGAGGCATTTGCTCGGACGCTTAAGGTGCATCGAACGGCGATCGCAAAACACGCCATCAAGCAATCTGCGATTCGCGTCGATCGTTTCGCCTTACTTAAAGAAGCACTGGGGATGGATGACGAACGCGCCGAACTGTCCTCTGAGGAAATTCAAACAGAAGAAGATGCTCAAATGGCTGCGGCAACGGGACTCTCAGCAACAGGCATTGCCCAACGAGAATTGGAATTGTTAGAAGAAATGGCACAGATTGCCGAATCTGTGCGCTTTCAAAGCGACCCTCGATTGGAAAGATTAATTGAGTGGATACAAGAAAACCTCTGTCCCGATTTAGGAAAGTCCGATGCTCGTTGGTTAAACCGTCGCCTGCTGATCTTTACCGAATACACCGATACCAAGCGCTATCTACAACAACAACTACAAATTGCGATCGCCAAATCGCATCGGGAAAACGAGCGAATCGAGGTGTTTCACGGAGGCAGCGATTTGGGAACTGAACGACGGGAATTAATCAAAGCAGCATTCAACACCGACCCAGAACGCCATCCCCTTCGCATATTAATTGCCACCGACGCGGCACGCGAAGGGGTGAATCTCCAGAATCACTGTGCTGACTTATTTCATTGGGACATTCCGTGGAATCCGGCCAGGATGGAGCAACGAAACGGACGGATCGATCGCAAGTTACAGCGATCGCCTGTCGTGCGCTGTCATTATTTTGTGTTTCCCCAACGTGCCGAAGACCGCGTGTTAGACGTGTTAATGAGGAAAACTCTGACGATTCAGTCAGAGTTGGGCAGTCTGACCCCCGTAGTCGAGAAAACGCTGTCTAAGCTTTTAGATACGGGCATTCACCATCAAGAGATCGAGAGCTTAAGCAATTCCATTGCCAAAGCGGATGCTGCCAATACCGAAGTCATCGATCGCGAGTTAGAAGAAATTCGCCTGCACCAACAAGATTTAAGCAAGCAGATCGCTCAACTGCAAGAATTCCTCAAAAAATCGCAGGATTGGTTGGGATTGGATGCCCATCACTTTCGAGATGCTATATCTGCGTCGTTAGAAATGATGGGGGCAAACTCATTAACGCCTATCGATGCCTCAGAAGTCGTTAAAAACCCAGAAACGGCACGATGGGAAATCCCCGCTCTCTCCGAACGTATGGGTGCAGACCCCACCTGGGCGGTCACGCTCGATACTCTACGCAAACCGAGACAGAAGGGACAGAAACCTTGGGAATGGCGCAAAGAATCGCCGATTCGCCCGGTGGTATTTCGCGACCCCGCTTCACTAGATGGGGATGTCGTTCACTTTCACCTAGAACATCGCGTCGTGCAACGATTGTTAGGTCGTTTTCTCGCTCAAGGATTTTTGCATGACGAACTGACTCGCGCTTGCGTTTGTTTGAGCGACGACCCCATACCTAAAGTTATTGCTTTAGGTAGGCTGTCGTTGTACGGAGAAGGTGCGTCTCGCTTACACGATGAGATTATCGCGATCGCAGCCGAGTGGATTGCACCAAACGACCGAGGGCGAAGAAAACTAAAGCCATTAGGTGAATCTCAGAAAGACGATGTATTGGCGTTATTAGAGCATTCTTTAGGCAATCCGCGCCTGCAAGACGTTCCCGAAACCGTCAAACAACGCCTTCAAGAAGGAGCAACGCAAGATGTCGCCGAGCTAATTCCCCACCTCAACCAACGGGCTGAAGTTCTAGCAGAACGAGCAAAACGGAAGCTGAAAGAGCGAGGGGAAAAGGAAGCGATCGAGATGCGAAAGATTTTAGAACAACAGCGCGATCGCATTGCCGAACGTTTGAAAGAAACTGAAGAACCAAAAGCTATTCAGCTATCCCTATTTCCCGTTGAGGAGCAACAGCAATTGGAAGCCGATAAACGTTATTGGGCAAAGCGGCTAAAAACCTTAGCAGAAGAAATCGTAACAGAACCCGCTCGTATCGAGGCTACTTATCAGATTAAGGCAGTGCGGGTCGATCCAGTCGGGTTGATGTATTTATATCCCGTCTCTGGATAGCTTTGCTCCGTTACCTCTTGCCCCCTAGCCCCCAAACTTGGGGGAACCGGAGAAAACCCTATTGCCAAGTCCCCCAGCATTGGGGGATTTAGGGGGCAACAAAACCTTGGTTCCGCTCAAAAAATAAATTGGTATTACTCATGTACGACCCCGAAATTCTCAGACATAAAGAATGGTTGGGTTTTCTCCAACCCGTAGGCTTAGTTGTCTCGCCACTAGCATTAGTCAAAGCTCAAGCTGTTGTCAATCGCAATGTCGTCGAACTTCAGCAAATTCTACAAGCATTAGCGGAAGACGGCGCTTTTTATGCTGACGCAGGTTCGGCATCCACGCCTCATGAAACGCTTAACCGTCTCGGCATTGGGGATTTCTCGCAGTTTGCCACTGAAGTGTTGGGATGGCAAGAATCCGATCTGCAAAACGATCCGAAGTTGCTGACGGAATTTGAGGTAAATTTACCCGACTACGGAGAAACCTTAACGCCAACCTATATCGTTCCAGAACCCGATGGCGATAAGCCTTTAATGTTAGTTCGGGTTGTTTGTGTCGGTTCCCCCTTCGATGAAATCGATCGCGAACCGTCGAAAACCGGATGGCACGCCAGTCCTCATGCCAAGCTCGAACGGCTCCTCAGAGAGAAAGAAGTGCCGACGGGATTGCTTTTTAATGGAACCGAAGTGCGTTTGATTTACGCGCCGAGGGGCGAGTCTTCGGGTTATATTACCTTTCCCATCGATGCTATGTGTCAGGTGTCGGGTCGCCCGATTTTAGGGGCGATGGAGATGTTACTGTCGGCTGACCGCCTCTTCAATCAACCGACTGGTCGCCGTCTCAACGATTTATTACAGGAAAGTCGCAAGTATCAAAACGAAGTCTCGACCAAGTTAGCCGAACAGGTTTTAGCAGCATTATGGGAACTGCTGCGTGGGTTTCAAGCGGCTGATGAAATGAGTAACGGTAAACTACTGAGAAAACTGGCACTCGAAGACCCACAGCAGATATATGGAGGCGCGATCGCAACTTTATTGCGGTTGGTCTTTCTGCTGTATGCCGAAGATGAAGGGTTAATGCCTGCTGATGAGGTCTACAATCGCAACTATGCGGTGACGGGACTGTATGAAAAGTTGCGAGAAGATGCGGGTAATTATCCCGATACAATGGAACAGCGATATGGGGCGTGGGCGTGGCTATTGAGCTTATTTCGTCTCGTCTATGACGGCGGGGGTCATGTGCCGCAATACCTTCCTGCCCGTCGCGGTCAGTTGTTTGACCCCGATGCCTATCCGTTTCTAGAAGGACGCGAAGCTTTTAGCCCCCCTAACCCCCCAAATTTGGGGGGAATTGAGGAAAACCTAGCATCAAAGTCCCCCAGCATTGGGGGATTTAGGGGGCAATGCGATCGCATCGAGCCGCCGCGCATCTCCGATGGGGTTATCTTCCGAGTCTTGCAAGGATTATTAGTTCTCGATGGGGAACGTTTATCTTACCGCTCTTTGGATGTCGAGCAGATTGGCTCGGTTTACGAGGCGATCATGGGGTATGAGGTAAAACGCGCGATCGCGCCCTCGATTGGCGTTTGGAGCAAGCCCAAAAGCGCGAAGGTTTCTGTTACTGTCGTCGTCAATGTCGAGGAAATTCTCAATAAGAAACCGAGCGATCGCGTTTCATTTCTCAAAGAATTTGCTGGGTGCGAACTTGCCAATAATTCCCAGAAAGAGTTAAAAGCTGCCCAGACGCTAGATGATGTCGTCGCCGCATTGGGAAAGAAAATTTCGCCCAAAACCCCGCATATCCTGCCAGTAGGTTCGCTGTACCTTCAACCGACAGAAGAACGCAGGCGATCGGGTTCTCACTATACACCTCGTTCTATGACAGCGCCCATCGTGCGCGAAACCCTCAGACCGATTTTAGAACGATTGGGCAACAATCCCGCGCCCGAACAAATTCTAGATTTAAAAATCGCGGATATAACAATGGGATCGGCAGCGTTTTTGGTTGAAACTTGCCGTCAGTTGGCAGAAAAGCTTGTAGAAGCTTGGGATCGACAAGGCAATCCGCTGGAACTTCCCCCCGATGAGGAACCATTATTATATGCCCGTCGCCTCATCGCCCAACGCTGCCTTTATGGTGTCGATAAAAACCCTTTTGCTGTCAATCTTGCTAAATTGTCTCTATGGTTGGTGACGCTAGCGAAGGCGCATCCTTTTACGTTTTTAGACCATGCCCTCAAATGTGGAGATTCTTTAGTTGGGTTATCGCGATCGCAAATTAATGACTTTGTTCGCTTGTCCAGTCTACCAGAAACACCTTTATTTTCTTTATTAAAAATACAGGTCGATCGCGCTAAACTTTTTCGAGATGAAATTAAATCATTAAACGACGATAGTTACGAGCAAAAACGAGAACGTTTTCAACAAGCAGAAACCGAATTATTAGAAGCTAGGCTAACAGGAAACCTCGCGATCGCATCTTTTTTTGCTACCGATACGGCAAAAGAACGCAAGGAAAAAAGAACAGAATTTTCAAATCTTCTTCCCCGTTTCTGGTTCTCCCCTTTTCAAGGGGAGATAGAGGGGATCGAAAACGAGGATCGGGAGAGATCTAATCAACAAACGGAATTAGAAACGCTTGTCTACAATACTCTCAATAAAGATAAACCGATTATTCCTTTCAACTGGGAAATTGAATTTCCAGAAGTATTCGATAGAAAGAATCCTGGTTTTGATGCGATCGTTGGTAATCCACCGTTTGCAGGCAAAAATACAGCGATTAATGCTCATGCTGAAGGCTACATGGATTGGTTAAAAGAATATCATCTTGAATCGCATGGAAATTCCGATTTAGTCGCTCATTTTTTCCGTCGCTCTTTCGATTTGTTGCGTCAGGAAGGAGCATTCGGTTTAATTGCTACTAATACCATCGCACAGGGCGATACTCGCACTACCGGATTGAGATGGATTTGTCAGCAAGGCGGGACAATTTATAATGCAACTAAGCGGAAAAAATGGGAAGGTGCTGCCGCAGTTGTCGTGAGTATTATTCACGTTTTTAAAGGCAATTATCAAGGAATTAAGTTACTAGATAATCGAGAAGTTCCTTTAATTTCTGCATTCTTGTTTCATGCAGGCGGCAATGAAAATCCTAAAGCGTTAATGGCAAATGCGAATAAAAGTTTTCAAGGCAGCATTGTTTTAGGAATGGGTTTTACATTTGATGATACTAATCCCGACGCGACATCAATAGCAGAAATGCAGCGATTAATTGCAGAGAATCCTAAAAATGCCGAGAGAATTTTTCCTTATATTGGCGGCGAGGAAGTTAATTCTAGTCCAACTCATGCTCATCATCGATATACAATTGACTTTTTTGATATGAGTGAGGAAGAAGCATGGCAATATCCAGATCTAATGAATATTGTTAGAGAAAAAGTAAAACCAGAACGCGATAAACAAAAACGAGATGCTAATAGAATTTACTGGTGGCAATATGCAGAAAAAAGACCTGGATTGAGAAAAGCGATCGCTCCTCTCAATCGCGTGTTAGTCTGTTCGCAAACAAGTAAGTATTTAAGTTTTGCATTTCTCCCTTCAAATATTGTTTTTAGTCACAAATTAGTTGTACTGGCGATTAATAGCTTCGAGTTGTTTATGATTTTGCAATCGCGACTACACGAAATTTGGGCGAGATTTTTTGGTTCATCTATGAAAGACGATCCTGTCTACACACCATCAGACTGCTTTGAAACCTTTCCCTTTCCTGAAAACTGGGAAACCAATCAAACCTTAGAAGAAATTGGCAAAACCTACTACGAATATCGCGCCCAATTGATGATAAACAATAACCAAGGGCTAACCGACACTTACAATCGCTTTCATAATCCAGACGAACGAGATCCCAAAATTCTCAAACTAAGAGAACTTCATGACGCAATGGATCGCGCCGTTTTAGATGCTTACGGTTGGACAGATATTCAACCTCAATGCGAATTTCTCCTCGATTATGAAGAGGAAGAAGACGAAGAAGAAATTAATAATAATCGTAGAAAGAAAAAACCTTGGCGCTACCGTTGGAATCAAGAAATCCACGATGAAGTATTAGCACGGTTACTAGAATTAAATCAACAACGCTATGAAGAAGAGATATTAAGAGGAGATAAAACAGAAGCTAAACCTAAGACAAAAGGAGGTAAGAAAACGCGAGAAAAATCTACCACAAAATCATCGAGTTCACCCCCATTATTTGATACAGAAAATCTGTAGTTGCCGCTTAAATTTCCTGCCCTGTAATCCCCAATGTTGGGGGTAATCTGAAAGACTTAAAATTGTGTGTCTCTCCGGTTCCCCCCGATTTCGGGGGGTTAGGGGGGCAAATCCTCTCAAATTGAGCTTTTCGCCCCCTAAATCCCCCAAGATTGGGGGACTTTGAGATCGTTTGATTCTTTCGGGTTCCCCCGAAATCGGGGGGCTAGGGGAGCAAATCCCCTCAAATTAAGGTGTTTGCCCCCTAAATCCCCCAAGATTGGGGGACTTTGAGATCGTTTGATTCTTTCGGGTTCCCCCCAAGTTTGGGGGGCTAGGGGGGCAATACCGCTATGCTTTAAAAGGGAGGATAGAACTAAGGGAGCAAGGCAGCTTCTTTAATCGTTTCCAGAACTCGGTTTAAGTCACTGAGAACTTCTTCGTTGCTAAATCGTAGCACCCGATAGCCATACGCTTCTAGCTGTTCGGTTCTGGCGGTATCTCGCTCGACTTGCTCGCTATGAATCTCTCCATCAACTTCGATCGCCAGTTTACAAGACGGACAGTAAAAATCGAGAATAAATCGACCTATGGGATGTTGACAGCGAAACCGCAATCCAATTAATTGTCGGTTTTTCAAAGCTTGCCACAAGTAAGATTCTGCGGGCGTGAGATGGTTGCGTAATTGACGGGCAGCGAGTTCAATTTCTGGAGTCGTGCCCCGAATGCGATTGGTCGTTTTGTGCAAGTATTAATCCTCAAGATAGCGATCGCTACCTTTGAGTATTCCCAGACTAACAAACTAACACACCATTATTATCGGTTCCGTTAATACTGAGCTTTAAGCAACGCCATATTATCAAAAACACCCCATTTCCGTTAATACACCAATTTTCTAGTAAGGTAGCTCGTAACTTATGCCCCCTAAAGCTCCCAAGTCTGGGAGACTTTGAAATTGCGTTATTTCCGGTTCCCCCGATTTCGGGGGGCTAGGGGGGCAAAAACTACGATCGAAAGTGCAAAGCGATATACTATCGAGACTCTCAACAGAAAAAATAAATGCCCACTTTCAACTTCTAAACTTCTTTAGACAATTTTCTCAAGACTCCGAGAAACCCAAGAATCAATCTCTTTTTCCCCAACAACATCTGCTCCCAGATTAGAATACATTGAAGTTGTTTTTTGATAGATGCGTTCTAGATCTTTATAATGACGAGACTCTTGTTTAGGAGGCAAAGCGAAAATTGCCAGAGGGAAATCTGGTTTATTTTGCTTGATATCGGCAATCATCCAAGATATTGAATTTTGAATCGGTTCGGGGACTTTAACCTCAAATGATATTGCTTGCGCGGCAAGATAAGGTTTTCCATTAGCAACCACCACATCAAATTTATGATCGGCATGACTGCCATGCAACGAATAATCTTTTTTGAGCAGTTCTTCAGCTTCTTTATTAGCTATCCGTTCGAGGATTTTCTTAATCCTTTTAGTGGCGACTTTAACCGCATCTTGACGACTGCGAAATTGAGGCTGTGCGGTTTGGGTTTCTCTTAAATAAGTCTCAGCAATATCCTGCAACAAACTCTCTACATCCTCAAGTGAACCGCGAGGTTCGGTAAATTGAATGCTGTTGAACCAATTCCGAGCAATTTTTCTCAAACGTTCTTGTCTGGGGAGCATATCGGGTTCATCTCCTGGAAACAATAATCCAGCAGCAGTAGCCTCTTTCATCCTGGCAGCAAAGTCTTTCAGAAAATCAATATTTTCCATCCCAAAATCGCGAACTCGCTCCCAACGCTGTAAAAACTGAACTCGTACAACGTCTTCATCAAAAGCGATCGCACCGATATTAATCCGCTCGTCTGCGATCGGATTGGGAATATATTGGATAATGCTGTATCTGCTCGCCACGATCTTTACCTTCTATTTTTTCAGTGCCCCTACAAAAGTTGTACCAGTTCTCCTTGTCTTATAATCAAGTATTCTATCATTGTCACCCTTTCTTTAATTGTAAAGTCCCATTCAGCAGGAGAGGCAGCAACCGCCTGGATAATCTGCGTTTCTGTGATGTTTGAAAGTTGAGATAAAGCTGTCTGAATTTCCTCTGTGTCAGTTGTAAAATGACAAGCCGATCGCAATCGTTCGTCGAGTGTTGCAGCAGACGCTTGTTCTAAGTCATTTTCCGTCCAATTCGGCCCGCCTGGGAAAAAATGACCGTGGTCTACCGAATAGACGAGGTTTGGACGATTTTTTTGAAAGATAAATTGATGGTCTTTTGCTTGTACCCAACCGTATAAAACACAGAGTAAAGCAAATCGGAGGCGATTTTCGGGCTGGTCGGTGTAAACTTTTGATAAATCGCGATTGTCAAAACAATTAGGAATAAAAAGTGTAGCGTGAGCCGATCCAGGCGTTAAATAATTAAATAAAGGGTCTAATTCGAGTAAATCCGGGGAAATTTCAACGATTTTAGGTTCGCCAACGGGTGCGTTTAATGCTATTCCCAATCTGGCAACAATTTGCTCGTTAACAATTTGCCGACCTGCTTGCTGTCCTTTAACAATATAATCTCTCTTATCGATACATCTAGCAGAAATCGGACGGGCTGAAGTATTCCAACTACGACGAAAAGTGTAAACGAGAAGGGGATCTTCTGGTTGTGCGATCTGAGTTTCTAAAGCTTCTTGCCATCGCCTCCTTTTCTCTTGATTAGTTTCTCGACTGTTCACAAATAAATACTCGCTTTCAAATAAAACCCAATTATTTAGATTAGATCGTTCCCGTGCGATCGTTTTCTTTTCAATTTTGGGAACTTTATAGAGAGTAACTTCCGAAACGAATTTATGACCGATTCTGCCGAAGTTCGCTCTCGCCTAATTGAAGCCCTCCAAATCGATTTAGTTGGTTGTGCCGATCGCGAAGAAATCTTACCGCAAGCGCCCTCTGGCTGGTATTTAACCGGATTTCTCGTTCCCTACGATACTCCGATTCATCTCAGAGGCGATGATACTGCTGATGACGAAATCGACCAAGAAAATCGTACTGGTGCGGGCGATGATGAATCAAACCCAGAAAAGGCGGCAGCGCGTCGAGGGTTCTTTCCTTCGTCGATGGGATTGAGTTTTTTAATCTCTCAGGAGGTGAAAGAAGTTACTCTTACTGTGGAATGGGGCGATTACTTTCCCGTCGCCGAGGAAGAAACCGAACAAGCAGAAACGCCCCTACAAAGTCGCACCTCAAAACCCTGGCAACGTCTTCCCCAGAAAAGAGAGATACAAATTTCCCTCAAATCGGAACGCCAACGAAAAATCGATATTCCCGACAGCAACGGCTTATATCTGGCGATCGCAACGCGCCCCGTTAACTGTCAACCTTTCGTCAGGGACGGAACTCGTTCTGTTTCTATTTTCCTCGTCAATTCTCGTAAAAACGCTGTTGAAGGCGATCGCACTTACATCTTTCAAGCGTGTTTGACGGTTCAATCTCCCCGATCGTTTGTTCCTCGCCCCAATCTACGAGGACAAGAAGGTAACGACTGGGATGAAAGCGTTGCTGACTTGCAATATCGCGATGACTGCGAATATGCCGTCGGTCATAACGTCTCTGCGATCGCGCTTCTCAACCCCGATGGCAGTTGCCAGCAAGTCAAAACCGCTTGGATACCAACTGCCGACGTAGAAAAAGTCGTCCCGTCGCAAGTAGCTGGCGTAGAACTGAGAATGGAAGCGATCGCGTCCCTCGACGATGGCGCAGCCGTGCGAGAAGCCATCGGAGCGATCGTAACGGCATATACCGATTGGATTGTCTCTCAACAAGCCAAAACTCCCCAAAGTCCCAAGAAACGCGCCGATATAGCCCGCGATTTACTCAATCGCGCAGAGGTCGCCAACAGACGTATCGAAGCTGGATTGCAAGCACTCAACGACCCACAAGTCTTTGAAGCCTTTAAAATTGCCAATCGCGCGATCGCCACTGCTATCCGCCAGCGATTAGTACACGGAACCGATCGAAATCCAGAAGACTTGCCCCCTCCCAAATGGCGACCGTTTCAGTTAGCCTTTCTGTTAATGAATCTCGTCGGCATTGCTGAACCGACTCATGGCGATCGCGAAATTGTCGATCTCCTCTTCTTCCCCACAGGTGGCGGTAAAACTGAAGCCTACTTAGGACTGGCAGCTTTTACCTTGATACTGCGACGATTGCGTCAAGGGGGCATAACGGGTGCAGGAGTCAGCGTTATCATGCGCTATACGCTGCGTCTGCTCACATTAGACCAACTGAGTCGCGCCGCTACCCTCATCTGTGCTTTAGAGTTGGAAAGGCAACAAGATATCGAGAAATTAGGCAAGCATCGTTTTGAAATCGGCTTATGGGTCGGACAAACTGCCACTCCGAATGTTATGGGTAAAAAAGGCGATGGCAATCAATATTCCGCCCGCAGCCGCACCATCGCTTTTCAAAACGACAGCCGCAACAAACCTTCTCCTATTCCTTTAGAAAACTGTCCTTGGTGCGGAGAAAAATTTAATCGAGATTCCTTTCATTTGATGCCCAATGCCGACTTGCCAATCAAGTTATCGATTTTATGTAGCAATCGTAAATGCGTTTGGCGGCGAGATAATTTTCTCCCCATCGTCGCTGTAGACGAATCCATCTATCGACGACTACCTTGCTTTATCATTGCCACAGTTGACAAATTTGCTAACTTACCCTGGGTCGGAGAAACAGCCGCTTTATTCGGCAAAGTCGATCGCTACGACGAGGAAGGATTCTACGGTTCGGCAACGCCAGGGCAAGGTCGTCCTTTAGATGGAACTTTACCCCCACCCGATCTGATTATCCAAGACGAGCTACACCTAATTTCCGGGCCTTTAGGAACGATGGTAGGGCTTTATGAAACCGCGATCGATGCTTTGTGCAGCCGTCAGGTAGAAAATGGAACGATTCGACCGAAAATCGTGGCTTCCACCGCAACCGTAAGGCGAGCCAGCCGCCAAATCCAAGCTTTATTCGCACGTACCCAAGTCGATATTTTTCCCCCACCAGGGCCAGATCGCAGGGATTCCTTTTTTGCGAAAACCGTTCCCATCGCTGAGAAACATCCTCGCACCTATATCGGAATTGCCGCGCAAGGTCGCAGTTTGAAAGTGGTGCTGCTGAGGACGTATTTGGCACTATTGGGAGCCGCCCAAACTGCCTGGGAAGAAGCGGGAGGGGCAAAAAATCCCAATAATCCGGCAGATCCTTATATGACCTTACTAGGTTACTTTAACTCCTTGCGAGAATTAGGGGGCAGCCGCCGCATCGTCGAAGATGAAGTGAACGCTCGACTGACTAACTATAGCAAGCGCCGTCGCGTCGGAGAAGCTGAGGGATTGTTCCGCGATCGCAAAATAGGCGACGAACCTTGCGAGTTAACCTCTCGTGAAAGCACAAATAAAGTGGCAGATACCAAACGGCGTTTGGCACTGAATTTTCAAGAAAAAGAACGAGTCGATGTTGCTCTAGCTACCAACATGATTTCGGTAGGATTGGATATTACTCGTTTGGGGTTGATGGTAGTCTTGGGTCAGCCGAAAACCGCCTCTGAATACATTCAAGCGACTAGCCGCGTCGGTCGAGACGAAAATCGTCCTGGTTTAGTCGTCACGCTGCTTAATATCCATCGCCCACGCGATCGCTCTCACTACGAACGATTTCAATTTTGGCACGATACATTTTATCGCGCCGTAGAAGCCACTAGCGTCACGCCCTTCTCTCCCCGTGCCGTAGATAGAGGCATTGCGGGGGTTGTGGTTGCCTTAGCTCGTTTGGGATACGGGGGAATGACGGCTCCTTTAAATGCCGTCGAGATTGTACGGTATCGCCGAGATTTAGAATTTGTCGTCGAGGAGATCGCGCGACGGGCGGAAATGCACGACAAAGAAAAAAACGCTCAAGAAGTCGAGCAACTCCGGCAAAAGATACGCGGACGAGTTCGCGATTTGCTCGATGCCTGGGAACGCATTGCAGGAGAAAAAGGGATGCTGCAATACCAACAGGAGGTCGGGAAAGCACCGCCGCTCCTATTTGATTTCCTCGACCCCGAACTACAAAAACAGCCCCTAGAAGCCAGAAAATTTAAAGCACAACGCAGCTTACGGGATGTCGAACCCACTGTAAATCTTTGGGTACGCAACCCCGACGGATTTGAAGTAGAGGAAGACTGATGGCATCAAAAGGAAAAAAACAGCACACCGCATCGGGCGAAATTCGTCAAAGCCAGATTTTATCAACATTCGGGCCGGGTTCGATGGTCGATCTTCCCGACCGCTCCATTTTGATTGGCGGACTCAATCATTGGCAGGGGCATCAAAACCAACCGATTTATGAAGAACGCTTAGAACGTCGCCTGTGCGAACTATTTGGGGTTAGGGAAGTTAAACTGTTTGCGCCCCCCGCCCAACCACAAGACCCTTCTGCCCCGCGCACGGGTATTACATCTTTTGTCTTTCCAACCTGGTTCGTGGCACAGTCAGACGAAACTTGGAAGACGGCGGCAGGGAAAGAATATCAAACGCGCCCGCTCATTCCTTGGAATCGTTTGGTTAAAGGCAAATATCTCAGTGGCGATCGCAAAAAAATTTCCGTCGTGCCAGTTCGGTTCGTACAAGCTTGCCTCAACGGACATATCAGCGATATCGATTGGTATTTATTCGTCAATCCCGATTGCCGCAGTAACTGTCCCGCACAACTCTGGCTAGATGAAGGCGGAACGGGCAATGATTTTGCCGATATCTTCGTTCGCTGCGAGCAGTGCAAAAAACGCCGACCTCTTTCCGATGCTACTATACCCGGTCGGGCGAGCTTGGGTTATTGTCAGGGACAAAGACCTTGGTTGGGTTCGGGAGCGAGCGAACTTTGCCGTTCGCCCGAATCAGACAAACCCGAACGCAATCGCCTGTTAGTTCGCTCTGCCAGTAATGCTTATTTTTCCCAAGTTCTCAGTGCCATTTCTCTCCCCGATGCCGATGAAAAACTTAAGGAAGCCGTTAACCTAGTCTACGAAGATTTTCTTCAATATGCCGAAGAGATAGCCGAGATCGCTAAAGAACGGAGAAAACAACGGGTCGCTATGGCACTGGAGGGATTTAGCAACGAAGTCATTTGGGCAGAAGTACGGCGGCGCAAGACGGGAGGGGCAGAGATTCAAAAAAGTATCAAGCAAGTTGAAATAGAAACGCTGCTATCGAGTCCCGAAGAGGTGGGCGAGGATGTTCCCGATGGCGATTTTTATGCCGTTGCCAGAAAGATAGATAATTTATCCACCGTTTTTAGCGATCGCATCGAACGCATCGTCTTAGTTCACCGACTCCGCGAAGTTTTGGCACTAGTTGGATTCACTCGTTTTGAAGCCTCTATGCCCGACATCGATGGCGAACTCTCGATTGAAGTGCGTCGGGCGGCGCTAGACCTAGAACCAAAATGGTTTCCTGCCATTGAAAACAAAGGCGAAGGCATCTTCATTGCTTTCAAAAAACAGGCGATCGCGGATTGGGAAAATCAAGAAGCAGTTAAACGTCGAGGACGCGATCTCTTTAATGGTTTCCAAAAATGGCGACAGCAACGAGGACTCAAAGAAGAACAAGCGAAATTTCCTGGTTTGCCTTACATCATGCTTCATTCTCTATCCCACTTGTTAATTGCTGCCGTCTCTCTCGACTGCGGTTATGCCGCCAGTTCCATTCGAGAACGAATTTACGTTGGGGAAGCAGGTTATGGAATTTTACTTTACACCGGAACGGCTGGTTCTGAAGGAACGTTGGGCGGTTTAGTCGAGGTGGGCAGGCGCATTGAATCTCATTTAGCTACCGCCCTAGAACTCGGTCAACTCTGCTCTAACGATCCCGTCTGCGCCCAACACCGACCTGACGACGAACGAGAAGACCGACTTTTACACGGTTCGGCTTGTCACGGTTGTTTGTTAATCGCCGAAACTTCCTGCGAGCGACGCAACGAGTTTTTAGACCGCGCTTTGGTTGTAAATACGGTGGCTGGATTGGGTGCAGCTTTCTTTCCCGATAATCTCTAATGTCTCCATTTCTGACGCTCTCGCGTCCTGCTTTACTGGGGTTAGCTGAGGCATTGGAAACGGGACGATTAACGCTGACCATCGCTCCTAGTTCCCTTGCTCCCTATCTTCCCCTGGCACTGTGTCAAATAATTGCTACTGAGTTCGATCGCTTGCACCGACAAGGAACAACGGCTTATCATTTAGCTTACACCTTACGATTGCTAGCAGCCGAGCGAGAACGCACTCAGACGGTACGCGATCGCGTTGAGTTAGTTTGGACGGGGCCTGAAGGATTTGGCACTCAAAGCCGAGATACGAAAGTCGTCGTGCAAGAGTTATTCAACAGTGCCAAATCTAGTGTTTTGCTCTCCAGTTTTGCTATCGAGCGGGGAAAGAAAGCCTTTGAGATCTTTAAAACATTAGCAAATCGCATGGATGCTAACCCAGCACTTGAAGTCCGAATGTTTCTCAATATCCAACGTCCTTATCAAAGTCAAGTTGCCGAGTCTGTCTTGTTGCGAGAATTTACAGAAACCTTTAGGGATAATATTTGGACGGGACGGCGTTTGCCAGAAGTTTTCTACGATTCTCGTTCTCTAGCACTGACGACAAATGAGAGAGCTTGTTTGCACGCTAAATGTGTTATTGTCGATGACGAGAAAGTTTTTGTCACTTCTGCCAATTTTACCGAAGCTGCCCGCGATCGCAATATTGAAGCTGGGATTTTATTAACCGATTCCACGCTTGCTAGTGCTTTGCGATCGCAGTTTGATTCGCTGATAGCGATCGATATCTTACGCCGAGTACCTGGACTGTAACTCGATCTAAGCTGAGTTTGTCATTTCTTGTCTTTGGCGAGCGACCAGAGCGATCGCGGGTAGTAAGTAGCAATTGTCGCTCGCCAAAGCGATTACATCGCATTTTTCCTAAACAATGTGTATAAAAGCAAAAACTTACTAAAGCCTATAAATTTTCCAAATTTTAATGGTTTTATCCTTACTTCCACTAACTAATCGATCGTTATGACTAAAGACAACAGAAGATACCCAATCTGAATGAGCAAAAAGAGTGACAAGTTCTACATTGCTTTTTATATCCCATAATTTAATAATTCCATCGCTACTACCACTAGCAAGTATCTCTCCATCAGGGCTAAAAGCAATAGAAATAATTTGATCTGAATGCTCAAAAAGAGTACGGATTTCCTTGCCATTCCATGTATTCCAAAGTTTCACAGTTCCGTCACTACTACCACTAGCGAGGGTTTTTGCATCGGGACTAAAGGTAATAGAGCGAACTACATTTGAATGTCCATTGAGAGTATAAATTTCTTTGCCTTCATTCACATTCCAGATCTTAATAGTGTTATCTCCACTACCACTAGCAACAAGCTGTCCATCAGGACTAAAAACAACGGAGTGAATAATGTTTGTATGACCAGAAAGGGTACGAGTTTCTTTGCCATTCCATGCGTTCCAAAGTTTGATAGTTTTGTCACTACTACCACTAGCAACAAGCTGTCCATCAGGACTGAATACAACAGAGTTAACTGCTTTGACATGACCAAAAAAGGTACAAATTTCTAGTTTGCTTTCAACCCACCAAAGTTTGATAGTGTTGTCACTACTACCACTAGCAACAATTTCTCCATCTGCACTAAAAGCAATGGAATTAATCACACCTGTACGTCCCATCCAGTTATGAATTATATTATACGGTTGATTAATTAAAATTTGATCGCGGAGTTGCTCGTTAGATATATCCCAGAATTCGATTTTATTATCATTAGCGTTTAAAGGATTTATAGGAGGAAAAAAGTTCAACTTAATATCTCCACCACCACTGCCTATTATTTGCTTATTTTTGTTGAAATCAAGAGCAAGAATAGCTTTATTTGAATTTGTGATTTTTGACTTTAAAGATATTTCAGTAATAGCAGATTTTTCAATACGATCTTTATCTTCATCACTGAGATTGCATTCTAATTGAATTTGCTTTAAATAAATAAAAAAATCTTCGTTTAAAAAAGGATAAAATTGAATTTTTGAAATGAACTCTTGCTTATATCTTTCGACTCTGTTTTCGTATCGCTGTATTTTTTCTTGATGTCTAACTTTGGCTTGCTCAATAATTGGAGCTTGAATTTTTTCTATATCTTCTGGTTTCAGATGATGATTTTGCTGTAACTCTTTTAGCTCTATTTGTGATGTTTCTGATAAAGGATATTGAGTATCAATTAAGTTAGTTAAAACATTTTTATAATCTTTCAAGGCTTGATTATATTTCTGATATTTATCAATCATTTTTTTTTGAATTTGGCTAGCCTCAGCATTTGAAAGTTCTAAAACATCTCGAAGAGCGTTTAATTCTTCTTGAGTATGTATAGAAATTTCGTCATTATTGTTATCACAAATTATTTCAAATACTACTTGCTTATATTTATCTTGAGCTAGTTTAATTTTTTTCTGTTCTTCTTCAATAATTCTATTGGCATTTTCTTCTGAAATCTCATTATATTTTTTTTCTGTCTCTTCTTTCAAAAGAGCTTTTTTTACTACCGATAAACTAGGAGTGTCTAAAAATTTATCGATCTTATTTAGATCTGTAGCCGTATCTAGATTTTTTCTCTCTTCTTTAAAAAAATCCTGAACTTTTTTTCTATATTCTTGGAATACAATTATAGATTTCGCAATATCGACTTTTATATCCTGTTCTTGTGAGGGAAAGATTGGAACTTCATAAGGAGAAATTATGGTTTCTTTTTTTAATAATATTGGTTTCAAATGTTCTGGAATATCTCTTTGTTCTATTTCAGCCTCAGCACCAATAAACACTAACTCGCGAGCGTCTGCTGAAGCAGCCGAGCGCATTCTTGAAATTATATGAGGACTATCTTGAAGTTGAATTGCATTGCAACCAAACTTGAAACTGTGATCGAGCGATTTTCCAAATGCTAAAGCTCGATAGAAACCCGTAGCAAAGGCAATAGCTGCTTTATCTTGTATTTCCTGA
>JALOOL010000522.1 GCA_025454425.1 Hydrococcus sp. Prado102
ATTCTCCCTTGTCCTCCTTGTCCTCCTTGTCTTCCTTGTCTTCAAGAGTCTCCCTTATCCTTCCACACACCCCACACTTGCCTATCTTTCTCGATGCGCGTTCCAATAACTAACTTTCTTCTTCTACTGGTAGGATTGTTTGGCGTTGTTCTTCAGAACTAGAAGTGTTTAACGACCTTTTTGGATAGGAACTTGGTAAAGTTAAGAGGACTGACTCGGAAGAAGCATTGGGAGTGACAATTCCGCCAGAAATTAAAATTTTAAAAGCATCTTCAATCGACATTGATAAAACAATTGCGTCTTCTTCTGCAACGATCGCATACCAACCCGAAGTTGGATTGGGCGTTGTCGGAATGAAGACGTTAAGTACTGGCTTAGAAATGCGAGACTGGATGCTAGGGCTGACTGTCCCAGTAATAAAACCGATACTCCACACACCCTGGCGAGGATATTCTACCATTACAACGCCACGAAACTTATTTTTAGAATCTTGAAATAGCGTTTCTAAAATTTGTTGGAGGGTTTTATAAACCGAACCAGCTAAAGGAATTTTTTCTAAGACCTGTTCTCCTAAGTCTAGCAGCCATCGTCCTGCAATGTTACGTGCCATTAAGCCAATTAGCAAAATACACAGCAAAGGTACGGCAAATCCGATCCCTAAATTCAGTAGGTTGGTCAGAATTGGGTCGAGATTGTCAAAAGGCGTTAGCTGCTTGGGAATCTCGGTAAGAAAATCGATAACCCAACTGGCTACGGTAATAGTCAACCAAATTGTCGTAGCTAGGGGAATGACGACTAAAAGACCCGCAATCAAGTCGTTTTTTAGATCCTGCTTGAGACGTTGGATCGTGTAGCGCTGACTTTCCATACCCAAAATATTTATAAAGTTTTTAATCCTGCTGCTATGCAAGCAAGATTCGCGATCGCAAAAATTATGACTTAACACTTACTAGTATATTGACTATATTTAAGATTTGCAAAGAATCATTACAATTATAGATAGTTGTCTCAAAATCTGAGTTTTAAGCCAAATTGCAGTTTTCAGGGGATTTTTCGCTTGGTTGTATGGTTGGGCAAATGGAGAAGCGCTCTCGCTTCAAGACAAAAAACCCGCTCATCATTAGGAGCGGGAAATAATAATAAATTGATTTAAACTCTACGACTGGGTTTTGAGCCTCCCAATCCTTTAAAACCGAGGGCACCGACTGCGGTATAACCAATTGCCAGCATTAAGCTACTTAAACCAATGCGCAATCCTTGTTTGAGAGCTTCGCCTTTAGCTTGACTTTCTGCATTTTTTCTGCGGTCGAGCAATTGAGTTTGCAGTTGGTTTTTGATTTGATCCAATCTTTTCTTAAATTCTGGTGGGTTTTTTGATAAATCTCTTAATTGCTGAAGCTGATCGCGTTGTCCTCGCAATGCTTCTAGCTGCTGAGGAGGAATGTTTCTGCCTTGAAATTGTCCGGTTTCAATCACTTGGTTGCGCTGTTGAATTTCGCGATCGAGTAGTTGAGGATTTTGGGACAAGGTATTAATCTGACCTAAAAAGCCTTGTATTTGTTCTTCCCCTTGTCCGGCACTCTGTTCGATTTGTTCCATCAGCGACGCTTGCGCTTGATTGAGGTTGTTTAAATGGACGGGAACTAACAATAAAAAGACCAATCCTAAAAGAATCGCCAGACCAAACATCGGCAATCTCAAACCCGCGCCCAAGCTAGGATTGCCACTACTATTGTCAATCCAGTATCCCAACAAAATTAGCGACATTCCTACCAAAGGAACGATGCCGCGATCGACAAGACTAGTAACAAATCCAATCTGCCATTGGGGATTCTGCCAGTTTAAGGGAATTGCTAGGGTAATTGCGTCAAGTAAAAAAGAGAGAATAAAGATCGTTCCGATCAGTTTGAGACATAAGGAGGTAAAAGCTGAGTTATTCATTGTTTTCTCATCGATTAGTTACAAATTAAAAATTATGACAGTAATTATGACAATGCACTCTAAACTATCATGGGTGATGACCAATGCAAAAATAGAGATGTTACTTTCATAGAGCAACAATGTAATGAGTTACGCTTCAATTTAAGTCACAGAGAACAATTTAAGTAAATTTAAAAACAATTGACTGCAAGACTCCAAAATTTTTAAGCAATTTCTCAATCTTCTCTTGGTCTAGAGTAGGTTTTTATGGCAAAATCTTCCGAATTATGAGTGCTGAATTCTTTATCAAAGAGCGCTTCAATATAATATAGGTAAACTTGAACCGATTAGATGTAAAGTTTTCTTGAAGTTAGAGCGGCGATCGACTCTCACTTTGTCGTAGGAGCTTCGCCAAACCAAGTTAAGACGAATGAAAAAATTAGTTGAAATTTTACCCAATAAACAAGCCTTAATTGAGCGATCGCGCTTGCTGATGCTAGAAAAAATTCAAACGGCATTGCGAGAGCGAGGACAGTGTACCCTAGCTTTATCGGGTGGCAGCACGCCTAAACCTTTATACGAAGCTTTAGCAGAGCAATCTTTGCCTTGGGAAAAAATTCATATTTTCTGGGGAGACGAGCGTTATGTCCCGGCAGACCATCCCGATAGCAATCAGCTAATGGCTCGTCAAGCTTGGCTCGATCGCGTTAACCTTCCCGCTGCTAATATTCATCCGATGCCCACAGACGCAAAAGATCCCATCAAAGACGCTCAAAGCTATGAAAGCGAGTTGCAACAATTTTTTAGCGTATCGGCAGGAGAATTTCCCGCTTTAGATATCATCTTGTTAGGGATGGGCGATGACGGACATACCGCCTCGCTATTTCCTGGTACAGATGCGCTGCAAGTGTGCGATCGCTT